>DATIQS010000295.1:0-6738 GCA_035470605.1 Fibrobacteraceae bacterium | reverse complement strand
TCATACGCGCAAGTCCCTTCTGACCTTAATTGAAGGCCTAATGGCCGTCATGACGATTATCTTGGTGACCGCGGCATTCATCGGTTTCCAGGCGCTCGAGACAAATTTCAGACTCGGCAATGCCGAAGTGAATCTTCGCTTGGCTGGGGACCAACTGGAAGCCTTCAAACTAGGCGAAGCCTCTTCCCAAGCATCTCTACAGTTGCATAGCCTTTCCAGCCTGAGTTCTTTACCGAATGGCAGGCACTGGAACGGAGTCCGAGATGCCCTCGAAAAACTACAAACAAATTTAAACAGCCTACTTCTCAGTAACGATGCGTGGCTCGAAGAGCGCGCCAAGAATCGAACCACATTCCTCGATTTACAGAAAGAGGTGCAAGACCATGTGAATTCCAATCGAGCGGCAGAGCTAGCGCAAAAAGTTTGGATGGCCGCGCAAGCCATCAAAGATTGGATGGATTCTCCACCTCAGGACACGGACATGCATCTCGCCACCTCCAGAGAATTACAAGGCCTCGTGGCGCAGGCGGACTCCTTGCTCAGCCTCTGCAAAACCCATCCCGAGGCGCATGGTCTAAACACAAGATGGGATCTGTGGATCAACTCCACCTACGAGCTTCTCCTGGAAGAAAAGACCTTCCGCCAACAAGAGAAATTGACCAACACCAGCATAGGTGCCTACACAACGTTACTAGACCGTCAGGCCTTGGAGTGGCTTGAACAAGTCCGGACCTCAATGGGCTTGATGATCGGCCTATTCATGCTGCTACTTGCCACCACGATCTGGGCATTGCAATCCCTGAAAAAGAACCCTCACTTGAATCTTATGCTTTCCCGGGATCCGCAGGCCGCCATGCAGGCATCCCTTGCGGAAATCACACGACAGGTAGACAACATTCTCTCTTCTGTCGATCGGGCCTGGATCAATACCCGTTCCGAATTGAAGGGTGTGCATCATGCCATGTCTGACAGCCAAACGATGGACGATCAAGTCCGGCAACTCAAATCATCGCTTGAATCCCTATTACACGAAACCCAGCAGTCTTTACAGGCCCTGGAGCAACGTCTTCGTTCAAAAGATGAACTTTCGGCAAACCAAACAGCCGCCACCCTGGCCCTCGTCCAAACTCAAGGTTCCCGTTTACAGCAATTCCTGGATCTCCTGGGCGAAAGTAGTATGAGTCTCTATACCGAACTCGAATTAGTCCACAAATCTATACGAAGCCTTATGAGCGGAACACTCGCTCTTCGCCGTGAAGGGGAAAACCTGGAAGAAAGCTCCTCATCCCTACAAACAGAAAGCAACTAAATTTGGGCGCTCATGCATTCCCTGAAAAATGATCCGGCTCATATACTGGTCTGTCCTCTCGACTGGGGATTGGGACATACCACCCGCTGCGTCCCCCTAATTCACGAATTATTGCGCCAAGGCTGCCAAGTCCTTTTGGGCGCCACCGAAAGTCAGAAGGATTTCCTTTCCGCTGAATTTCCCGAACTTCCGCAGGTAGCCGCGCCCCCCTACCGCATCCTTTATCCAGAACATGGATTTCTGATGCCCTTTTGGCTTCTCCGAGAGACTCCGCGCATTCGAAGACTCGTCGCAGCAGAACAACTTTGGACGGAGGAAATTTGCAAGAAACATCACATCAATCTTGTGATTTCAGACAACCGCTTCGGCTGCTTCGCCCGTGGGATCCCTTCCATTTACATGACCCATCAGGTACGCATCGCGTTCCCGCCCCCCTTTCGGGCTTTTGAGTCGCTGGGGATTCATCTGCACCGCAGATTACAGCGTCCGTTTCGTGAAATCTGGATTCCAGATTTAGCGGAAAATGGCGGTCTGGCGGGACACATGAGTCACGATGGGCTCATCCAAGGCAAACACTTTTTTATTGGTCCACTCACCCGATTCCCCACAGCCACCCCTGAAGAGTTGGCTATCCCGAAAAAAGTGGATATCCTAGCCCTCCTATCTGGTCCAGAACCTCAACGCAGCTTCTTGGAGACGAAACTCGTCTCCCTATTGGAACGGCAGAGAGGAAACAATGTTTTGGTCCGAGGGCGCCCGGATCAACAAGGGGAAAAACACCCACCCCTCCGAACCACATCCCTACAAATTCATTCCCATTTGCCTTCTGCGGAACTGAGAAAGCTAATCCTACAGAGTCGTCTGGTGGTCTGTCGATCCGGCTACTCGACCTTGATGGACCTGCAAGCTCTAGGAGCCAAAGCGATCTTAGTGCCAACGCCAGGGCAAACCGAACAGGAAGCCCTAGCACGGGATCTGCATCGCCGAGGGCTCTGTGGCCTAATACACCAGCATTCCCTATCCTCGAACCAAATCACCCGACAAATTCACAGGGCTCATGGCTGGCCCAAACCAGTAGGGACCGATCCAGTCTTACTTGGACAGGCGGTTTCTCGCATTCTTTCGAGTTTGCACGCATCATGAAAACCTTTGTCATCGCCTTCCCTCTACCCTTTCCTTTTGAGAAAACCTGGGGTTGGATGCAATCCCACGGATGGATTGCCTCCCCACCGACTAGCCCAGAACTCCGCATCAAAGGAATCACCACCCCCTTTCAAGCCTACCTACGCCCCCCCCACCCCGACCTCCTGACGTTATTTCTAGAACATAGATCTCTCGATCCCCAGGAACGCCTCGCCATTCACGATCATCAGGGACTCCTCTTCCTCACCGGTTTCCACAAAGACCGGAACCATTTCTTGGCCACGCAAGAAAGCATCTCTCTCATCTTAAAAGAAGGCATCGCCGGCATCCTCATAGAAAACAGCGGCGCCGCCCACAGTGCTACCGCCTGGTTGCAGGATTGCTCTGGAGAGACGCTGGAAGGCTGGCTCAACTGGATCCAAGCCAAAGGGGTTCTACGGACCCTGGGACTCGAGTGGTTCGGACTCCCCGACCTATCCATCCCCATTTCGCAAAACGATGACCCGGAATTGCTCCAATCTGACCTGGTTGAAATCGCCGACCTTATGTTTCTCGATCAACAAAAACTTTCCTCTGGGCACCAGCTGGAACTCTCCAACGGGCGGGAATATGTCCTACGGCAAGAGCCCCGGCCCCCCTACCCCAAAAATCACCCTCACCACAATGCCTGTGGTTCCCTACAACTGGTTCCACCGGCAACGGGCAAATGATCGCCTCCTTGGGCTTAACCTTCGAGTCCCTCCTGCAACGCCTCCAGAAGATCGTCGATATGTTCGAGACCAATAGACAAACGAATCAAATCAGGACTCAATCCACCCGCCTTTTGCTGTTCAGGGCTCAGTTGGGAATGGGAGGTACTCGCCGGATGAAGGACCAAACTTTTGGCATCCCCCACATTGGCCAAATGGGAAAAAAGTGGGACATGGTCAATGAAGTGCACCGCTCCATCATAGCCGGATTTCAGACCAAACACCACCACACCACCAAACCCCTTCTTCAGATACCTTGAAGCGATTTCGTGGGCAGGATCAGGCACAAGTCCTGGATAACGGACCCACGCAACCCGCGGGTGCTTAAATAAGAATTCGGCAACCTTCTGCGCATTTTCCACATGCCTCTCCATACGCAGAGGCAGGGTTTCCAAGCCTTGTAGGAATTGCCAGGAATTATCGGGACTGATGGCGGCTCCCAGATTCCGCAGCGGCACGGTACGCACGCGCAACGCAAAAGCCATAGGAGCCAACGCATCCGGCAGATCAAAAGCCCAACGGAGCCCATGATAATTCGAATCTGGTTCGGAAAAAAGCGGATGCCGCCCCCCCCTCCAATCAAACTTGCCGGAATCAGTAATCACACCACCGACACCCACGCCATGCCCGCCAAGCCACTTGGTCAAGGAATTCACCACAACATCTGCGCCATATTCAATGGTTCGCAACAAATAAGGAGTAGTGAACGTACCATCCACAATCAAAGGAATCCCATTCTGATGAGCAATATCGGCGATCGCTTGAATCTCCACAAAATCCAGCACCGGATTCCCGATGGTTTCCAGATAGAAGGCCCGTGTTCGGGGAGTAATGGCTTCTGCAAAATTCTGAGGATCCCGAGGATCGACAAAATGGGTTTTAATCCCCAAACCCGGTAGGATGGAATCAAATTGGGTATAGGTTCCTCCATAAAGATTATTCGCAGACACAATCTCATCCCCAGCCTGCGCCAGAGTAACAATGGCATAAAAGATGGCAGAGGTTCCAGAAGCCACAGCGACAGAGGCGATTCCACCTTCCAGTTCCGTAATCCTCTGCTCCAGCACCGCCGTTGTCGGGTTCGTCAAACGCGTGTAGATGTTCCCCAAATCGCGCAATCCAAAAAGGTCCGCCGCTTGCTGGGTGTCCTTAAACACGTATGAACTGGTTCTATTTAAAGGGACAGCCAAAGCCCGAGTAACGGGATCTGGAGATTGTCCACCATGAAGAGCGATTGTTTCAAACCTAGAGGGTTTCTTTCGCATGATTGATCTCCCATTTTTCTACAAGTTATAATTGTTTACAATATCAATAAAGTTTAAAAGCACCTTGGGAAGAGATCACAAAAACGACTTGACGGATTCAAGGATCCTTCTACATTTGTCGTTCTTGATTTGAGCCAAAGGTTTTCTGATGAAGCAAGGCATTCACCCCGATTATCATCCCGTCGTATTCGTCGATGCGAATACGGGTTGCGAATTTTGCACCCGTTCCACCAAAAAATCCTCTGAAAAGAAAGTAATCGATGGAGTTGAATATCAGGTGATTTCTTTAGAAATCACCTCCAATACCCACCCTTTCTGGACTGGGAAAATGCACCGCGTGGACAGCGCAGGCCGGATCGATCGTTTCAACAAGCGTTTTGGTCAACAATTGGTAGGCGCAAAGCGCAAAACTCGAAAAGCGGTCAAAGAGACCTCTGAGGAATAATTTCTCTGATCTTTCGTGCGCGCATCCTTGGGTGCGTGCTTTTTTTTTCTGCCTTTTGCTATCTTTGATCCGCCTCCCATCCAAAGGATTTCTATGAATAAAAGCCTTTCCCTATTTTTATCGGCCATGCTTGCCTTAGGTCTGGTCTCCTGCAAAAAAGGTTCCATTTCTGGACAGGTTCTGGACCCATTCACAGGAAAACCCGTTGCCAATTCCACGATTTGGGTGGAGAATACCCCTTATTTATCCAAATCCGTAGATGGATCCTTCAAATTCGAAAAAGTAAAGCCAGGTTCCTACCGAATTTTTGCCGGGAAAAACAAATTTTCCAAGACCTCGGACACCCTGACCCTCACGGAAGAAGCCCTAAACGGCTCCGTAAACCTTTATATCTATTCCCTGGAAGTGGTTGACCCAGGACTTTATCTGGAAGTCTCCGAGGGATCCACAGAAAAAATTCAAAACCTTTGGTTGAATTGGGAGCTCTCCTGTAAAGACGGTGGATTTGCTTATCGCCAAAAATTTACCGATACAAAGACAAAGAAAGACATCATTCTTCCCGCAGGCCAACCGATTAAGGCGCCATTTAAAGCCCTGTTCAACCTTTCCAGCAGTGCTGTGGAAAAAGTCTCCGCGAAGCTGTTCCCCGTTACTCAAGGACGCGTTTCCAACCATTCCGATTGTCAAGGATTTAATTCCAAAAAAGAGCCAACAGGTTTATTCCCAGACCTCACGAAAGGAATCGAATTACAAACGACACAGAAAAGCAATAATTTGTATGAAATTTCAGGCGAATTTCCCGCAGGGAAGCAGGCGATGGCCCTTTATCAAGGCGGAAAATTCCTAAAGAGCTATTTGTTCGAAGTCAAGTGAGCGCTTTGTAATGAAACAAGCTCCCGGTCTCGGGGGCTTTTTTTTATTTTCAGCTTCATGCGAAAATTTTCACGAAAAGATTTGCCTTCATTTGTCTCCACGGCTGCAGTTCTCGGTGTAGCCGTCGCCATTTTCAATGGATTAAGCAACGAATCCGCCAAAGCCTGGGATATTCGTCTCGGTTTTTGGTTTATCTTCCTTGTGGGATTGGTTGCCCTGGGTGCTTTCATCTGGAACATCCCCGAACTCATCCGCAATGTTCGGAAAGCAATGCCCTCCAAACTTCCTTTATTTTTGGCTCTTGGTGTAACACTGGCCCTAGGCACCTTCGTTTCCACCCAAATTCATCGACAGCACAGGGTTCTCAGCGACGAGAACTCATGGACGTCCATGGCTATGGAAATGTATTTCGATCACCTAGGAGGGGTTTGCAATCAGGGAACCTGGTCTGACGGGCGCTTGCATTGTACAGATATCGTCAACAACTTCAAAGGAAAGTCCCTGGCGTTGCTTGAGGCGGCCGCTTTCCTTGTCGCCCCCATAAATCGGGATACGGCGCTATTCCTAAATTTTCCATTATACCTAGGCTCCTTGCTACTGTTTTTCATGGCGATTAGTCGGTTCATGAACAATGGTTGGCTTGGGCTGGTTGCCATGACATTCCTGGGTTCAATGCCCATATTAATGATGCAGGCACAATCGGCATCCACGGAAGTGCTGTATATCTTTCTCTTAAACCTGCTGCTCTTCTTTTACGCCTACATCCCTCCAGATCGCGTAGAATGGAAGCATCTCATTTTCGTCATCCCCTTATTGGGTTTATTTTCTGGAACCCGCCAGGAGACTCTATTCTGCTTTCTTCCTTTTGCCTTGTATTATGAAGACTTCCTTCGACGCAAAACCTGGCACCTGCCTTTGTTCACCGCCTTGGTCATCTTAGCCTCCTGGCCTGCA
>DATIQS010000294.1:0-5415 GCA_035470605.1 Fibrobacteraceae bacterium | reverse complement strand
ACAGCCTCGATCACTGAGGATGGTGAAATTACCTCTATTTGGGTGAACGGCTCAGAGCTTTCGAGTTTGGACGGCGTTGCTACCTATAATTCCACCACTGGTCTTTGGGACCTCGACATTCCAGTGAAACTGACCATTGGCGCCAACACTATCGACATCACGATCTTCGCGGGTCCAGACACGGACTGCGAGGAGTGTCAAGAAAATGGGGGATGTGCCTTTGTGAACCACAACTTCTATATCCAGTTCTCCAAGGGAGACGCGACCGCCTCCACTCTGAGCATTATCGACGCCTCCACGGGGGCTGCGGTGACGAGTCCGGCAACTCCTGGTTCTACGGAGTTTAGTATTCAGGTGCGCGATCTGGATAAGATCAAATCAGGTGCCTCTACGGTGACTGCATTGGTCATTAACAGCCGTTTGTTGGATACGCTGGAAGTTACGCTCACACTTGGGGCGGACAGTGTCTTCCGTAGTTCAGCCGATATCTCCGCTGTTTCTAAGAAGGGCTCCGCTCTTGGAAACAATGAAGTCAGCTTCTTTGGGGGAGACACCATTGTTGTGCGCTATATCGACCCGGATGACGAGGATGATGTGAGCGAGCAAAGTTTCTATGCGGAATCCTCCTATCCGACCCTTGCTGGGGCTGAGGCTGTGGACTCTGATTGTGATGGCGTGATGGATTTGGTTCGCGTATATCTAAGTTCTTCGTTGGATGAGGGGATTTCAGCCAGTCGAGCCTCGTTGATCGTTAATGATTTGAATACGGATGTCTCGGATACGGTTTCGGTTTCCTCCACAGGGTTCACGATTTCTAATGACACTCTCTCTATTCCTGTTTCCAGTTATGATCTGACAGCAGAGGGGGCGATTTCGGGTAGCGTTTCCGTGACATTCCTGAATAGTGATGCGGAGTCAGCCACACAATCGTCTCTCCTGACGGACCGAGTGGAGCCCCACTTAATTAGTGTGACTATCCTGGAGAAGGAGACGACTGACGAATCGGAAAACGATACGATTCGCCTTGGTTTTTCGGAATCGGTAACCCTGTCGCCAACTGGCTGGCCATTGGATTTGACCACCCAGGCGGGTGGCTCTGTGGATGTCTCTGGCCTTTCCTTAATCTCTGAAGCCGCTAAGAATAGTGGCAAAAGCTGGCAGATTGTTTTGGCGGCAAATACGGTGGTAGACACGGGGCTTCTCGCATCCATAGCCTCGGCATATACGGTGACTGACGTCGCGGGGAATATTCTTGGTTCGGGCTGTGCTAAGGACACCGTGGAGATTACGGAATCACCGAGGCCGGTTCCCATTGAATTTGCAATTATGCGCGATACGGATAATGATGGTGATCCTGACCTCCTGTATATGCAATTCAAGAGTTCTTTGACTTCAAAGAATATTCTGGATAGCTTTGTGGTCCAGTGGGGTGGAGAGATCAAGTCCTTTACTCAGTATACCCCGGTAGATGGTGATAGTTCCCAATGGACCATCACCGTGGCAGATCTCTATGAGTTGGGAGCCACCTCTGGACCATACTCTGGCATGGGTGGTGTTACTCCTCGCCTGGGCGCATCGGGAGCCTTCTTTGATTCTACTTATATGATCCAAGATTCCGTAGGCCCCATTTTGCTTTCGGCCAGCAAGGCGAGTATGAGTTCAGGTATAGATTCCTTGGGCATCGTGGTTTCTGAGCCGGTTGACACCGTTTCTGGCGTCTATATGCTGGAACGCAAGCGCGGTGACAAGGTTGTCGTTCTGGTGCCAGAGGCCTGTTCCTCCATCCGTTCCTCCGATTCGCTTTTTGTTTTCTATTACAACGATGATTCTCAGGGGGCGGTGCGTGCGGGTGATTCTGTGCGCTTGGTTTCCGCAAACCCAGGAGTCAAGGATATGGCGGGTAATGCGCCTCCTGCCTATGCTCCCTGGATTGTTGTGGAAGGAAAGCTTTCTCCCGAAGTGGAGTATGCGGTGAGCATGGTTTCGAGTGTCAGTGGACAGAATGCCTCCCAGGGATATATCTCGGACAATCCTGACGAGGGTGATGATTTCCGTGTGACCCTACTTTCTGGAGGAAATGAGCTGAAGATTGCAGAGGGCTCTAGTACGCTTACCACAAATATGGCGGAGCAGCCTTATGACTCTACGTATCAGCATGTGGGGCCGACTTTCCAAGTGGATTTGCAGTTGCCTAGTGGCTCTTTGTTGCAGGATAACACTTATGTCTGGTACTATTCCGTTTCTGTTCGCTTGAAGATTTTCGACAACCTTGGTCAATTTGTAAATGCGGTGAATTACAAATTTTCCATCGATGATATCGGTCGCGATTATTTGAGCTCAGGAGGCTCTATTACCATGTATTTCGAGTGGTTGTCTCATGATGGCGTTGGTCCCTTGGCGCAATCAGGGCGTCATGTGGGGAGTGGAGCCTATATTGGTGCGTTTGATTTTAGCTCGGTTGCTATCGCTCAGGTCTCGGATGCTGATTCCGACGGGGACGGCGAATTGGAATACACCAAGGGTGACAAGATCGAATCGGATGCAACGAAACGTAGGGTGTTCGGTGTGATGCGAAAGTAAGAACCGATGCCTTTTGACGGCCGGATTCAGGCAATACGATTTGCCTTATGAGGACTAGGATGATGGATTGCATCCTGGTCCGGCAGATGGTGCCCTTGAGGACTTTAGAGGGACCCTAAAATGGGATACGATACGCTTGAATCCACTGCACGAGTTTTGTGATCCCTGTTTCCAGTGACGTTTCCGCAAGGTAACCGATTTCTTTTTCCAGAGCGGTAGTATCAGCCCAGGTTACGGGTACGTCTCCATCCTGCATCCCACGCATTTCCTTTTGTGCGTTTTTCCCAAGTCCCTGTTCCAACAGACGGATAAATTCCATCAAATCCACAGGCGCTCCGTGACCGATATTGTAGACGCGATAGAATGGGCATTCGTCAGGGGCAATCTGACGACGAGGATTGGTGTGAGGCGGGGTGTCGAGAACCTGCAGTGTCCCTCGCACGATGTCGTCGATGTAGGTGAAATCACGGCGCATGTTTCCCTGGTTGAACACTTGAATCGGTTTGCCTGCTAGGATTGCCTTGGAAAAGAGCAGGGGGGCCATGTCAGGACGTCCCCAGGGGCCATAGACGGTGAAAAATCGTAATCCGGTGGTTGGGATTTTGTACAAGTGGCTGTAACTATGGGCCATTAGCTCATTGGATTTTTTCGTGGCTGCGTATAAACTTACTGGATGATCCACCGGATCCTCTATACTGAAGGGAACTTTGGCGTTGGCTCCGTATACGCTGGAACTTGAGGCGTACACCAAGTGTTGTATAGGATGATGACGGCAGGCTTCCAGAATGTTGAAGGTCCCGATGATATTGCTCTGAATATAGGCCTGCGGATTTTGTAACGAATAGCGAACACCAGCCTGAGCGGCCAAATGCACCACACCGTCGAATTCTTCTTGGGCGAAAAGTTTTTGCAGGTAAGACTCTTCTTCCAAATTTTGGTAGAAGAACCGAAAACCCGGAGAGCCTTGGACGAGTTCCCCTTTTTTGATCCGTCCTTTTGTCAGTCCAAGTCGAGCGAGACGCGCCCATTTTAAATCCATGGAATAGTAATCGTTCACACAGTCAAGGCCGACCACCTCATCCCCTCGGGCCAGTAGGCATAATGCCACTTCTGCGCCGATGAAACCCGCGACGCCCGTCACAAGAATTTTCATGGTGTTCTCTCCAAAATTTTTATGGAACTAAAATAGCATTTGCAGTTGTGCGCCCCCGGGGAGTGGCGCCAGGGCGAATTCCCAGGTCTGTTGCTCCGTGGGGTGAGTGACCAGGTGCCCTCGCGGGACGATCCAACCAATAAAAGAGCCAATGAGAGCTCCTGTCACGACGTCGGTTGGATAATGCTTCCCGGCTGCGACTCGTAGGGCGGCAGTGAGGGTGGCGAGGGTTAAAGTTCCAGTCCATACCCAGGGGATCCAACGGCTATGTGGATACGTATGCTGGAACCAAGTCCCAGAAAAGACGGCAATGGTGAAGGCCGCCGAGGAGTGGCCGGAGTAAAAGGAACCCGAGGCATCCGCCGCGTCGCGCTCCGAGCCTCCCTGGTCACCGAGCATGAGTGGGCGGGGCCAAACGCGTAGACTTCGTACACATAAATTGATTCCTGATTGCAGCGATAGGGCTTCAAATAGCATGAGCACTTGAGTGGCTACGTCGTTTCCATCCAGGTCCCCTTGATGCCAGCCCGCGAGCGCAATCGCCACGGGAAACACCCCCGTGCCACTTAGAATGTCACTGGCTAAATCCGCATGGACATTCCAGGTCCCGGCAAAAGGGCGATCCCAGGGGAATAGGTCGGATTTGTCGAAGGTCCCGTCATAGGCCTCCATGTGGCTGATGCGCCACTGGCCCACAGCAAAGATACCCAGCCCCGCTAAGGAAAGGGACACATCCTTGCGCCAGCTAAGCCCATAGGCTCCACCTGCTGTCTCTGCGTTTAGCGGAGAAAGGAGCAGGAGAAGGCAAATGAGTAGGCGTGTGAGTTTGCCTTTGAGGCTCATTTGCGCATCGGAGGTGCGAATGTTATTTCTCCAGTACCACAATTGGCGCGGTTGTGTTTAGTACGGCGTTCCATTCACGGCGGATGGCGTTGTATTCCGAAGCGTCGGCATAGGTCGCCAGGGTGCGCCAGCGTAGCGTGGCACGAGAGGCTTGGAATTGGGGCGCCTGGTCGATTTGAACGTAATTCAGTTTCTCCAAAGAGAGGTTGGAGGATTGGAGCTGCACCTTTGCACCCTGTGGACCGCGAACCTGGAGCGACCAGTTAAACTGCGTTTCGTGAGGCAAACGCAATGGGTGATGGCGATGGGCTACCTTGGGTAGACGCAGGAAACTGCGTTCCCAGAGGTTGGGGTAGGGGGCCTGAATGTGGCTTGGCGTTTGTGCGAAATAATGGTCGGAAGTGAAGGTTAGCACCAGAATCAAGGGTTTGGTAAACTCCAGCACATTCTCCACTTGCAAACTAGAAAGCTTTGCATCGGGGATGGCCTGGGTGAGCCAGTCGGTGAAATAGCGTTGCCGTTCCTTGCTGTCGCGCGCGAGCATCTCCGCTCGAATGGCTGAGGCAAACATCCCATAGAGAGTCAGGCTGTCTCGAAATTCCGCATGGCCGCTGGAATCGAGGAAGAGGGAGTGATTCAGATTGGCTCTGTGTTCCTGGTCTTTTTCCAGAATAGGAGTGACTGTTATGTAAGAGGAATCTCCATGGATCACCAGCGACACTTTGCCTTCCAGGTCTAGGGGGATGGGGCGGCGGGAGGCGGCCTTGTCCGTGGGATCAATCCATAATTCCGGCCAGTTTTGCCCTGCGGGTACGAATAGAATCATGTGGTTGAACTGC
>DATIQS010000293.1:0-11383 GCA_035470605.1 Fibrobacteraceae bacterium | reverse complement strand
TGACATCGTTTTTTGCTTAAAAACGCGATTTGCTGCGTTTCCACCTTTGTCTCAGGTGTATCTTTTTGAAATGAAATTGAAACTTACGATCTTACTAGGATTCTCTTTGGCGGGTGTAATCCTTCTTTTTTCCTTTTTCGCCTCGACCTTCTTTGAATTGCGCGTCAACGGGCCGGTTTATCAAAACCTCGTGCAAGGGAAAGACCTCATCGCAGATGTTCTCCCCCCACCGGAATACATTATCGAAACACACTTGCTGGTTCTCGGGCTGGAAGAGGATGCAAAGCAGGGTCGTTTGCAGGAAGCTGAGCAACGACTCGAAGAACGGCGGAAAGATTTTGAGGCGAGAAAGCAGTATTGGGAAACCCATCTCCCCAATGGAGAGTTAAAAGACCTGATTTGTCAGAAAAGTTATGATCTGGTCGAGCAATATTTTGAAATCCTATTCAATCTGGCCATTCCAACCTATCAACGCGGAGACCTCACAGCAGGAGAGCAGATCGTTCGAAATTCCCTTGAGGAACTCTATCAAAAACATCGAAAAGTCATTGACCGTGTCGTTGAATTGCAAAACATGGAAAACGCACGCATCGAAAAAGAAAGTGAGGGTTTAGTCGCCTTCCGCACAAAAATTCTTCTGACAATGGCCATTTTAGGGCTGATTCTTGTGCTTTTTGCATCCATCCGTCTCGGCCGCCAACTGATTCAACCCGTAGTGCGCACATCAACAGAAATGCGCAGAATTTCGGAAGGGGAGGGGGATTTGACGGTCCGGCTCCCATCGGACCTACCAGATGAGGTCGGCGAGCTCAACCGGGCGTTCAATAGTTTTGTGGAAAAGGTCCATAGCGTCGTCGCAATTGTGCAAAAAGAAGCCAAAGAAATGTCAACGGCCTCCAATTCGCTCCAAACAGGGGCAGAAGGACTCTCTGGACTTGCGGTGAAAATGGAGGAAGAGACGCAACAAGTCGCTGCAGCCGTAGAGCAATCCTCTACAGGGGCAGAAGGCGTCGCAAAATCCGCCGGAGGCATGGAAGATTCATTGCGATCCGTGGCCGCCGCCGTGGAAGAACTGGGAACCACGATGAAAGGAATCGAAGAAAACTGCCGTGAGGAACGCACCATGGGGCAAAATGCGGTAGAAGCAGCGGGACAGGTTCATGAATCCATCACGAAATTGGAAAGCCTAGGCAATGAAGTCGGCCAAGTGTTACTGCTAATCGAAGATGTTGCCGAACAAATTAACATGCTGGCGCTGAATGCCGCCGTCGAAGCAGCCAGTGCGGGAGATGCAGGAAAGGGATTCGCAGTTGTGGCGAGCGAAGTAAAAATCCTTGCTCGGCAAGCCGCCGCAGCCACAGAGCAAATTGAGGAAAAGATTGCCAAGGTGCAGGATCAGGTAAAACTATCCCGTCAAGGGGTGGACCAGATTGGAAACGCCATCAACAAATTCGGGCACATGAGTGAAGAAATCTCCTCCACCATGACACAACAAACACTTGCGGTTCAGGAAATCGAAAAAGCGATGCAGACCGTAAGTGAGGAAGGGAAGCAAATTGTAAATCGAATTGAGCAGGTCTCTCAAGGAATTTCATTGGTTTCCCAATCCGCCGCAGAAGTCCGCTCCGTCGGGCAGAATACAAATTCCTTTGGAGCGAAAGTCCTAGACCAAGCCGGTGAGCTTTCCAAGCGCTCCCTTCATTTGGATCAGGCTGTTGGACGTTTCAAGGTCTAAATCTTCAAAAGGCCATCTCTAAAAATTCAAAATCAAGAATTACCTTAAGTTTTACATAAAGTTGCCGATTCTAAGAGTAAACCCATCTCAAGGATTGGCTTATGTCTACCACATCCATTACATCAACCTCCACGGACGACTCCGATACCACCAGTTGGCGTTTGACCATGCTTCGGAATCAGCGTGATAATCAGGCAAGCGTTCTATCCGCTTTACCGGAAACGGATAGCGTATTGAGCACCAGCCTGTTACAAGACATTTATGAATCCAAAGCCCTGACCAGCCAAATTCTCAGCGCCTACACGGAAGAAAGCGATGATTCGGAGGAAACCGACGAAACCGAATCCACGGACGATTCCGATGAGACAGACGAAACAGAGACAACTACCAGTGATAGTGACGACGACAGCGATGATAGCACAACGCTGGGAACTCTTATTGATGAACTTGCGTAACTGTGGCGCCTCGTTTGTAGGCGCTAGCATCTATTCCATATTTGCGGACGCGGATTCCCATCATTCGTTCTGTGATTCCTAGTTTGCGTGCTGCCGCAGCAACATTGCCATGTGCGGCCTTTAGCGCATCCACGAGCAACTCCTTCTCCACTTTTCCCAAGGTTGCTTCCAAACCGCCGTTTTGTTGTCCCGTAACGGAGGCTGGACTCTGTAGGCTCGTTGGGAAATGGAAACCGTAAATCGCTCCACTTTTGGCTAAAATACAGGCTCGTTCAATGCAGTTTTCCAGTTCCCGCACATTTCCGGGCCATGAATAGGACATCAACATTTCCAAAGCGCTGGTCGAAAGTCGACGTACTGAAGTGCCATTGGCTTCATTGAACTTGTGAATAAAGTGATCTGCCAACAAAGGGATGTCGCTTTTGCGCTCCCGAAGCGGAGGGACATAAATCGGAAATACATTGATGCGGTAGAACAAATCCTTACGGAACCGATTCTCCTCAATCATTTTTTCCAGATCACGATTGGTGGCGCAGATAATGCGAACATTCACTTTAAGGGTCGTTGTACCACCAAGGCGCTCAAACTCCCTTTCCTGCAAGGCGCGCAACAGTTTCACCTGGGTCGAAGCCGAGATATCCCCAATTTCATCTAGGAAGATTGTCCCGCCATCCGCCAATTCAAAACGACCACGGCGTAACTTCGTGGCGCTCGTGAATGCTCCAGGCTCATAGCCGAACAACTCGCTTTCTACCAGCTCCTCTGGCAATGCGCTGATATTCACCCGGATAAAAGGCCCCTTGACCCGTGGGCTATTATAGTGGATGGCCTCGGCGATTAGTTCTTTCCCAACCCCAGATTCGCCACGAATTAGAACCGTGGTATTGGTCGAAGCCACCTGCGACACGTGACGATACACCTCCTGCATTGCGCCCGCGTTTCCTTGCATATCACCCAAATGAAATTGACTGGCCAGTTGCGAATTGAGGCGATCGTTTTCCTCTTGAAGGCGCCGACGTTCTTCCATTTCCTCTTGTCTGGACTGAACGGCACGAGCGACCATTGTGCCGACAATAGATAACACCCGGCTGTCTTCTTCATAATCTTCATTTGCCTGGTATTTTTTATCTACGGCAATGGCACCTGCGACTTGGTTATCTACAAAAACCGGTACGCATAGGAACGAAAGCTCGCTTTTTTCCGCCTCGCTTCTTGATCGGGTTCGATCCAAAAATAAGGGTTCCTCCGCAATACGTGGGACTAAAATGGGTTTTCCTGTCTGAATCGCTTTCCCAATAATGCCCTCACCAAGACGATACTTCCCACGTTCTCGTTCCTCTTCATTCAAACCCGAAGCCGCCTCCACCTGAATAGTGGAACTATTCCGATCCAAAATGGCGATCATACCACGAACGACATCCCGTTGGTTGCCCAAAATTTCCAAGACCCGAATGAGTGTTTTATGAATATCTCCATGCTGACTCAATTCATCTGAAATGGAGAAAAGAAGTTTCAGCTCGCTCAGATCGCATTCATTTCGACGAGGGCAGCGAAAATGTGTCTCAGCCAGCGACAAAAGTGTATCCACGAAACCTCCGCTAGTTTGGCTCTTCTCTTAAGACGCGGTACCAATTCAACATTCGGCCTGTTTTCCAGCCTTTGCTCTCATAAAAATGCTGAGCAGGAGTGTTTTCCATGTCTACCGAAAGACGCAAACGTTTAAATCCCGTTTTCCAGGCGAATTTTTCAGCTCCTTCCAACAATTTTGAACCAATTCCTACACTCCGTTTCTCCTTCCGTACCACAAGATCTTCTAAAATGGCGTCTTGGCATCCAAAAGCCGTGGAAATATGTGGTTGAAAAGTCACCATACCATCTATGGTTCCCTCCCTGGATTCATACACCAAAATTTTGGCCATAGGGGAATCCATCAATAAGTCAAACCCACGAGCATGGATATCGGCCTGAAAATGGAAATCTGGCTCTAAAAGGAAAAGTTCCGCAAGGAGATCAACCATTGCGGGAATATCGGATTTAGTGGCTAAGCGAATCGGCATCAGCGAGGAATTTTGCAAAATTCATGCCAATATGCCTGCACAAAACAGCAAGGAAAAAAGTCTTTTAGGATTTGATTCGGCTCGTGTTCGTTCGAGTAAAAGCGGGGACCGCATCGAGCAATTTTTGCACCAAAAGGAAGCTGTAATCTTCAATGCTTTTGGGCAATTTTCCACCTGGAAACACCTGCACCAGTAATAGGGATTCCCCCACCGCAGAGATATAAACGGAATGCTGAGCCCCGGTGTAGGAGACGGAACGAAAACCCTCCTCTCCGATCATCAAACCAATTTGACGAGCAGAATCAAAAGAAGCTGTACCCAAGACCGCCAAAGTTGAGGCGTCTCGGATCGCCTGCCCTATTTCAGCAATGACGGAACCGTCCCTATGACATAAAAGGACATATTCCGCCTTGGCTCCTTGCTTGTAGGCTTCGAGAAGGGCCTGAATTTTGGCGGCATCCGCAGTGTAAATGGCAAAATCGCTCATTCGGGATTCTTCTTTTTAGGAATATACGGGCGTAATTCGATTTCTTCTTCTGGAATACGAAAATTGAGAGGGATATCAACACCCAAACGGGGTTTTGGATCATTGCTGGGTATTTTTGGTGCTTGGAACGGCGAAGAGCCTGCCCCCTTCTCTGTGGAAGGAAATTTAATCCCTGGCATTTTTAGCGCGTCTTCCATGACTTCATCAAAATCAGGCATGGGAGAATTGGATGTAGGTTGCTGGAATAGGCGATTGGAGGCTTCTTTTGAGGCTGGAGATTCAGGAGCGGTTGGCGCAATATTCACCTTTTCACCCGAGAAGGTGACATCGTGGACACCTTGGTTCCCTGCGCTTTCTGCGGCTCGCCGAAGGATTCCCTGTTTGAGATTGAAATTTTCAATGACCATCATGGCGATGGCTTTCAAGGTGGTTACCACGCCTTTCCCATTGTGCGCAGTGGCTGGATACCAAGCGACACTACGAGGATTCAACTGAGCGTTCAATTCCTCTAGAGAAAAAATGTTTTCCATATCTCGTTTGTTGTATTGGAAAACAAAAGGCATGTCATTCAAACTGAGACCATATTCCTGAAGGTTTTGGTCCAAATTTTGAAGGCTTTCCAGATTTTCAGCCATGCGAGAACGCTGGGAATCCGCTACAAAAACAACCCCATCGACACCTCGCAACACTACTTTGCGCGTGGAATTATAATAGACCTGTCCTGGCACTGTGTACAATTGAAATTTTGTCTTAAATCCTTTGATATCCCCCAAATTCAACGGTAAAAAGTCGAAAAAAAGCGTTCGGTCACCTTCGGTCGCCAAAGAAACCATTTCTGTCTTTTTTTCTCGGGGAATTTTCTGGTGAATTACCTGCAAATTGGTCGTTTTTCCGCTTAAACCGGGACCGTAGTATACGATCTTGCATGAAATTTCACGCGTAGCAAAATTGATCGAAGACATTCGGTTCCCTAGCTAAAACCCCAACGTATATCACAAGCCACAATAATCTGTGCCCGTTTGTCAAATTTATTAAAAAAAAGCAGAAGGGAACCCTTCTGCCATTCAATGGACAGGAAAACGGTTTTTACGCCAATTTATTGACGACTGCGGCGACTTTCGCCTTATAATTCGATACGCGATTGGTATTGAAACCAGCACGCTTCTTTGCCGCAGCCTTGTCCATTAGGCTATACAGATTGGGCATTTCCTTCAGCGCTTCATCCTTGCTTTTGGCTGTACGGACAGCTTTCAGGCTGGTACGGATAGCAGAACGAACCGCACGGTTCATCGCATTGGCTTTATCAGCCTGGCGTAGACGTTTTTTACATGATTTGTGCTGTGGCATCGGGCACTCCGAAATAAACTTAGAAAGCCAAATTTAACAATGCCGCTGAAAAAATCAAGACATCCAGAAGGCTGTTTTTTCTACCCAAGAAGCCAAACCGTTGGCAACAGGCCCCAAAACCCAGGAAAGGGGCCCGGGGAAAGGGAACATCCACTCCCAACCAATTACCAATAACAGCGGCCATGCCCCTAAACGTACGCAATAAAAATCGAAATGGCGGGACCAACGCATCGGCAAGAGTGTCGATAGGACCTTTTGTCCATCTAATGGATAAAAAGGCAATAGGTTGAACGCAGCCAAAGAGACATTGACTTGAACCATTGCATGGCAAAAGGCGTATAACAAATCCCATCCAGCCCCTGGAGTGCTAGGGACAAACGTCATCACCCAATACGCAAGACAAGCCTGAATCCAATTTGAAAAAGGCCCGGCGAGGGAAACCAACCCCATTGCCCATCGTTGCGGACGGAGCCGTAACGGATCAACAGGTACAGGCTTCGCCCATCCGATTCCCATCCCGTAGAAGGCCATCATGGCGATCATGATGGTCCCAAGCTGATCCAAATGAGCCAACGGATTTAAGGTAAGGCGACCTTGTCGCTTGGCTGTGTCATCCCCTAAAAGATAGGCGGAAAACGCATGCGCGGCCTCATGCACGGAAAGCGATACGATCAAGGCGGCGAACAGCAAAACTCCGATTCGGAGGCGTTCAGAATTCATGAAAGAAGATTAGAAAAATGGGCCAGGATTCAGATGTTATATTATGCAAATGAATTGGGAGATCATTGAATCCCTGCGCTCTGAATTTCAAAACTCTCTTTTCCTTTATCCCTGGGAAATCTTTGAATTGCGCATTCAGGAGGAAATGATTCGAGCGGATCGTTCTAATTCCTGTTTCAGCTATTTGGAAATTCCTTTCGATTTGTTGCGCCCGATGATTAAACCACAGGTGGATGATCGAACCTTGTGGCATATGACCTTCCAATTTCTGACAGAAACCATGCGAGGATCAGACCTAAAAGGTCTTCTATCCGAAAATAAAGGCATTGGACTTGTTTCTTTGGATTGCGGGATTCAAGGTGCTCTGGAGTCTCGTTCTCGCTATTGGATGCGCTTGAAAGGCCTTAGCTGGCTTATAGAAGAATGTCTACAGAAAGGAATCGAGTCGCTTCGTGCCACTCAATATCCATTGGAGGTGACACCCTGAAAGTCCTCGCTTTGACTTCTACTTATCCTCGCCACGCGAACGATGCTGAAGTTCCTTGGATGCGTGAATCCCATCGGCGTTTGTTGGCTATGGGTGTTGATTTACACGTTTTGGCTCCTGCTTGGAAAGGGCTTTCTTCGCATCAGATCGATGGCGTTCCGGTTTATCGTTTTCGTTATGCTCCAAAGTCCTTGGAAATTCTTACTCACGATGAAGGGGGCCCCAACAAGATTGCCCGCAAACCCTGGCTCCAACTCCTGGCAATTCCCTACCTTCTCTCTGGAACCTGGTCGTGCCTAAAACTTTGCTTGCGACTCCGCCCCAATGTGCTTCATGTGCATTGGCCCTTTCCCCATGGTCTGATCGCCTGGCCTATGCAACGCCTGTTTCATATTCCTGTGCTTCTGAATTTTTACGGCGCAGAATTATTGCTCGTCCGTAAACGTCCATGGGTAGCCCATGTCCTGACTTTTTTGATCCGGCGCTCCGATGGTGTTTTGGCCATCAGTTCTTTTACCGCCACAACCGTGCAAAAAATTTGTCCCTGTAAAATTGATTTAATTCCCTTTGGTACCACGTTGGAGAATTTTCATCCACAGCCTCGAACCCTTTCTGGACCTCGTCCTTTCACCGCTCTTTTTGTCGGAAGACATGTAGAACGCAAAGGCCTGCGCTACTTGGTGGAGGCTGCGGCGCTGCTTGATCCGCAGCGCTTTCAAATCCGCATTGTTGGACAAGGGGATCAAACCCCAACGCTCCGGGAACTCGCTGGACGTGTCGCCCCGCAGCAAGTAGTCTTTACCGGAAAAATACCAAGCGACGCTCTTGCTCAAGAATACGCGGATGCAGATTGCTTTGTGTTGCCATCCATTGTGGATTCCCGCGGAGACACGGAAGGGTTAGGTGTTGTTTTGATTGAGGCCGCGGCGCTGAACCTGCCTTTAGTCGCGAGCAATGTAGGGGGGATTCCCGATATCGTGGTGGATGGGGTGAGCGGATTGCTCGTTCCTGAAAAAGATCCACAAGCATTAGCGCAAGCATTGATTCGCCTGGCCTCAGACCCGACTCTGGGAGACAAGCTGCGTCAAGGTGCCCGGAAACATATCGAAGAACATTTTTCCTGGGAAGGAATCACAACACAGTTAATGGACCTGTACCAGAGGCTTTGCCGTCGGGGCCTTTAAATATTGCTGGATCGCTTTGCTTTGGGTGCGCAATCCCGCCATCTCTGAACGGAGTTCCAAACAGCGTTTTCGCAAGAGCCCCCCAACCCGTCGTCCCTGTTCCTGAAATTTTGGAGCCAAATCCTTTACTCGGGCTCGCTGTTCCCGCAAGAACGCTAACTGTGAAGGCGGAATGGGCTCCTTTGCCATGGACGTTTGCAAATCTTTCATCTGCTGAATAATTTTTTTGCTGGCACGCCAAATCCGAGCCCGATGTTGCAATGCGGGAGCTAGCTCTTCTGGACCTAGCTTATGCAAATTTGCTCCTAAATCCAATGCTTGCAAATAATTTGCGCGTAATTTTCCAAGCAAAGCGACGGACTCTTTGATCAAGGGATGCATTGTCAACCCACCATACTGATACAGGATTTCTGGCGGGATGACTGCAGACGTCCCGACAGTTCCTGATTTTGAGATAAATTGCGAATGGCTCCAGCCCAACCTTCGCGCAGCCGTTCCAGCATCCCTTGGACATCTGCCACATTTTTTTCTTGATTTTTAATGTTGGCTTCCGCTAAATGGAAATTGTAAAACTCATATAAACGCCGTAAATTACGTGCGATATCACCACCTTTTTCCATATCTAAGGAGCAGATCAGCTCCGTAATGCCATCTTGAACTCTAAAAATCGCTTGAGTCCTTTTGGCGATCTGTCCTGCCCGGATCGCTTCCCTGGCTTTGACACACCATTGGATACAATGGTCATAGATCATGAGGAGCAAACGACCTCGATCCGCCGTTTCCACCTCAACCGTTTTATATGAATTCAGCTTCGTTTGCATAGGCTCTCCATCAAAAATTTTATAAGGAACTCGCTGCCGACGAAAAGGCCGTACTCTGTGCATTTAAAGATGCCATCGTCTGTTCCAATGCCGCGAATTGAGTGACCAATCGATTGTAATAAGCATCAACCTGGTCCTCTAATGTGGCAATACGATCCTCGTATTTGTCGATCTTTTTATCATAGGCATCATCAGCGATTTTAAAAATGCCGTCCACGGAATCAGTGGCATCCGCAACATAAGCCTCGATTTGGCTCGCAATACCCCGAACAAAGGTAAATGTACCAGAGTCCGATGTGGCTCCACCCAAATCAATCGTCAGGCCGCTCGAATCCCCTGATTTGGATGTCAAAATTGAACTTCCGGTGCGTTTTGCTGTGCTCATAGAGGAGGACGTCGCTGAAGAGTCTGTGTCAATTTCGCCTGTGGACGCATCCACCGAATAAACACCGGACTCCGTGTCATCCGTATAATAGCCCAAAGACCACTCTCCATTGGAGCTGTAACCAGATACCCCGAACAAGTCCATTACTCCTTCCAGATCCGACTCCAGAGCATCCTGCAAATCATCCTCATCCACCTCCAACTCGCCCGTCTCGTAATCGGTGGTAATGCCAATTAGAGAAAGGGACGTGTATTCGGTCTTATCATCCAAAAGAGTGATGTTGGATGTCATAATACGTTGCAATGCGGACTTGATCGTATCTACTGTGGAATTGTTGGCCAAGGCTCCCGCCTCAACCGAATCTTCATCATCATCGGAACTTTCCGTTACGGTGACAGACGTTTGATCATCGATAAAATCCATCAAATCATTGTAGGCATCCACGAAAGATTGAATTTTTTGAATGATGGCATCGTAATCCATATCCACAGTCAAGGTAACCGTGTCGGTGGAAACTTGCTTGAGAGTGAATTCTATACCATCGATGGTTTCGTCATCCGTATTGGATGTCGCACTAATGGCTAAGCCATCCATGGTATAAAAGGCGTTGGTGGCTTCGTTAATGACGTTTTCATAAACGTTTTGCTGGGAAGACGATCCCAAACTCATGGTGCTTTTGCTGCTTTGCCCAGAATAGCTCATGGTCATGGTCATGGTCTCTGTACCGGAGCCCGTATTGCTGATCACAATCTCACCGGAGCTATTTAAAGACACATCCACATTGTCCCCATAAGCCTCTTTGACTGCGTCTAAAAGGTCACCAAGAGTGGTTGTATCCGTATCTGTGATGGTAAATGTGGTGGAAATAGTGTCGCCATCCGCATTCGTACCAGAAATGGTGATGGTGTCACCATCGGTAAGACGATTTCCGCCGACCTGAGTAAATAAATCCGCAAACGTGGTCTCCTCAGTAGCGGCTCCGCCCTCCTCTTCCATAAAACAAAAATCTGATTGTATCTGTTGGGTATCTGTAAGAATTTCCAAACCGTCGCTAAGCACATCCCCGCTCACATCTGTGAGATAAAATCCTTCTGTTCCTGAATCCACAGCAGTTAATACCAGATAGTAGGAACTTCCCTGGGTTAGAATGGAGGCGGTAACTCCCGTGCCATCGGCGGAATTGATTTTAGTGGCAATTTCCTGCAAGGAATCCGTCGAGTCAATCGTCACAGAAACGCTTGTGGTTGTTGGATCGTCCTCAATCGCAGAATCGGAACAGGAAATGGTAAACGAACCGGATAAACCTAAAGCTGTGGCGGACGAAGAAAAGCTGGTGGAGGCCACCTTTTCATTGGTGGCCAACTGTTGCACAACGAGACTATAAGTTCCGCTAGCGGCACCTTCGGTTCCTGTAACCGTGGCAATGTCATCATCGCTAGAAGTCGAGGTGTATTCCTCGAAAGCGTCTTCATCGGAAAGAGTCTCTGCTGCATCACCGAAAGCCTCGACATAGGTCTCGAGAGAACTCATGGCAGACTGTTCTTCTTCGACTTCTTGTTCCTGTTCTTCCACCTCAGTGACGCGGTTCTCTTCCAGTGCTACTAGTTGGTCGATCAGGCTATCGTAATCGATGCCAGAGACTAGACCCGTACCCGATGTGATCGATCCTGTGCTCATTGTTGACCTTCCTTTGGAAACCCGCAGG
>DATIQS010000292.1:0-4280 GCA_035470605.1 Fibrobacteraceae bacterium | reverse complement strand
CGGTGCGGAGTGGCAGAGAACCAAGTAGAAGCAATGCGTTCCGCTGCTGTAGAGACTTCGACCTTTCCGGGCAACCACCCAAAAGCCAGAGGGGCACTTCGATCACCGGTGAATAAGACAACCCACAGGCTGTCCTTGTGCTGGGAAAACACCAGCAGATAGCGATCGTCCAGTTCGCGAAGACGACTCAGCGCCTGAGCATCGCGGGCTACCAAATATTCTGGTCCTACCCGTGAGTCCAGATTGTTTCCTAGCCAGTTCAGATAAACAGAGGAGGCAGAATCGCGTTCCCAGTCGCCAGCTCGACGGCATTGCGGTCGCCCCAAATCCGGTTCCGCACGCACCATGGCCCGGCAGAAATCATCCGGGACAAAGGCCGTGGTCTGTGAATCCGCAAAGGCAATCAGAAAATCCGCATCTTTCCAAATCGTCCAGTTCCCTCCCGAGACCTGAGGAAAGCCTTCGGCCCATAAAGAGGCTGCAACCAGTAGCAGAAGAAGAGTTCTCAGGGGCATTTCCCCTCCATCTGGCAGCGAATTTGGGCTGCAAGATCAGCCAAGAGAGAATCGTTCAACGCCGTCATGGCGGGGCCCTCTTCCTGATTCCAGGGACGTTTGACTTCGGCAACACCTGAAACGAGGAACCGTTGCCGCTGGTTGTCCCAGAGTGTCCAGGAGGCCATGGCGCATAGCTTATGAATTTTCCGAGGTTTTCCGTTGTCATCCAGAGTCGCCTGATCCAACCCATAGAGCTTTTCCCTGGCGAGGTCTGGGCCTAACGTCAGTTCATGAACCAGGAGTAGCATGGGGGGCGCCAGATTGTGTAGGCGAACTTCCTGTCCCTGAGCGGGGAAGCGCCCTTTAAAATAGGCCTTTGTATCCAAACGCTGGCTCTCTGGGGATGGAAAGGAATCATAAATGCCAGCGGGGGCGGCGGAAAGCTCGGGAAAGTTTTGCTCCATTGCTAGGCCAAAAGACCTGCGGATTCGAGTCCCAACGGAATCATAGACCTGCGCATCGTTGATGTGCATTTGCTGCGCAAACCAGGCTGCGCGAACCAGCACCCAGCGATCACCCAACTCGGGGAAAAGCATTTCCCGGGAAGGGGTTCCTGAAGGAAACGCCGGATGTCTCACCACCCAGTGGCTCCCAGCACTGCAGCCCAAAAGAAGGAGCGACAAGAGCCCAAACAAACGCAATTGACCCATGCCCACAAGATACAATCTTTCGCCAATCACCCGCTTAGACTCGGAATTTTCCAGAAATGTCTTCTAGTCCAAAAAGATCGATTTTGTCATACAATTGCCTCGCGTGAGGAGAATTCCATCGTAAAACATCGCCATTTTAAAGAAATTTTTTCTTTGCCCTGTATTTGTGGCTTGATTCTCCATATATTTGGGTCGCATTTCTTGTGGGGTCTTCATGAAAAAAACGCTGCAAGCGCTTTCGGAAAAGAATCGTCTTGACCGTTGGATTGCTCTGTCCGCATTGTCCTTCTGTCTGATTCGGCTGATCTCCCTCGTTGTGCATTTTCTGGGACCCAGCCCTTATGGAGGGCCTCTGACAACAGAGCCGGAACGTTTTCTCCCTCAAGCCATTGGCTGGGAACTTTCTCTTATTCTCCTGTTCAGCGCCATTTATTCATGGATTCTAAATCTGGGAAAGTTTCAGGGGAAATGGACTCGAGTCCCTTTTCTTGTCCTCGCTTGCATCTATCTGGCCTTGACTCAGTTCGATCAGGAAATTGAGCGTTGGCTTGGAGAACACATCACTGTGACGTTCATTCGAAATTATTTCCACGAAACGGAAGGGAATTTGCTGACTAATCTGTTGAAGTCGGATTGGTTGTTTACGGGCATCGCTGTTTTGGAAATGTTGATTCCGATTGGATTTTCCTTTTGGTTGTATCGTCGGCGCTGGACTGGGCGTGTTTCTTCGTTGCGTTCCTGGATTTTCGTCTCGATTCCCATTGTTGGACTTTTGGCCTCAAATTTGATCAACCCCTCCCAGAAAAGGACGCGTCGTGTTTGTCCTGTTGTTGTCAGCCTAAGTCATGACCTAATTCGCGAATGGGCCGGAGTGGAAACCCCCAAGGATTCACAACGGGCTCAAAAGGACCTCATCAGTTTCGTTTCCACAGGGCATTTCGCAGACGCTTTGGATTCAGCTCCCACCGATTTCGGGGATTCTGTCTACCCATTGCTTCACCATACCGGTCCTGGGCGTATTCCTGCGGAAGAATGGAAGCAACTCCCTCTTGCCCAACGTCCCAATATTGTTTTGGTGGTCATGGAATCCTGGCGGGTATCTAATACGAGTTTGGCCGAAGGTCCTGAGCACCCAACGGATTCCCCTATTTTGGATAGTCTGATTCGCGCTAGCGCGTATTATTTCCCCTATGTCCATTCCCTCGGGTTCCCCAGCGTGGAAGGCGCCGTTGGAATTCATTTGGGAATGTGGCCTCATCACCGCTCTATTGTGATTAGTCAGTACGCCAGTATCAACACCCGCAGTCTGCCGGAATTGCTACGGGACTTGGGCTATCACAGCGAGATTTTTCTTGGATTCGACCCATCGTTTTCCAATATGCTCCCCTGGTACCGTCGCTGGTATGATCGCACTGTTTATGAACCGAAATGCGAGCATGATGGCCCTCTGATGGATAGCCTTTTTGCACACTTCCGGCATCTTTCCGCGGACACCGTTCCTTTTCTGCTGACGACTTGGACGAACACCACGCATCCGCCTTATGTGGTTCCAAAGGAATCTGGAATGATTCCGGCAAAGGAAACGGATGATCGCTTTTCTCAAGCTTTGCGCTATTCCTCGGCTCATATTGCGGCCTTTATTGACAGCCTGCAACATAGCCCGACGTGGGATCGCACCATCATTATCTTGGTTGGTGACCACTCTCAGCCCGTGATTCCAGTTCGTCAGAACCCCAACATCGCTGGAGCGTTATCTCCTGGTCATACTTGGATCCCCTTGGCTATTTTAGGGGGCTGGTCCGGTGTTCCTGCACCTCGGCGCAATGATGAGGTCGTTCCGCAAATGGATTTGCCACCTACGGTCCTGCAGATGCTGGATGTTTCCATCCCCAATCATTTTATGGGGCATTCCCTGCTGAGTCCTGTGGAACAACCGTTCCTCTGCTTCCGCTTCGGTGAATCGGTCCTGATTCGCCCTGGTTCCCGGGTGAATTTCATGGTCGGCGATGATCATGGGACTCGTTATGAGACCATTCTTGGTAGCAACCGTGATTATGGCCTTCTCCCTCATCACCTGGGAAAAGTAACGGATATCGGGCGGGATAGTCTGGATTTTAGACGCCTGGCGGACATGATTTTTCTATATGCCCAAATTCTGGATCGGGATCGTCTGTATCCTCCCGCGAGCCGGAAAATGAGCCCCTATGAACATCGCCAATGAAACCATTAAAAAAATTAAGGTCGGAGTGCTGGTTAATTTGGCTGGTGGTCTATCGCTTGCTGCGCTTAAGGCGTTTACCATGGCGATGCCCAGTCTCTTCGGACTGGAGCACTTTGCTGCCTATGCGGTTGTTTATGGCCTGATTGAAATCATCTCCTGGGGACTCTTCAACGGTTACGGAGATGCCTGCATCTATTTTTTAGCGAGAGGAGATTCCCACAGTGAGCGTCTTCTGGCGACGGCTCTTCGTCAACCGTTTCTGCTGACTAGTCTTGTTGCTACTTGTCTTTGGATTGGTGCACCGACTCTATATAGTTTGCTTTGGCCCGCCCAGGATCCGGTGCTGATTCATCTGTTGCGTCTCGCGCTACCTTCTTTGCCCGCGCTGGCGATGACTTATTGTCTCGCCGAAGCCTCCCGGGCTCGTCTGGATATGCGATGGGCGGTCCTCTGCATGCAGTTCCTTTTCCCTGCATTGACGCTAGGAATTGGCGTTGTTGTTCATTGGATCTTTGGTTATGGCATCTTGGCCATGGGATGGGGTTTGCTACTTGCACCATGGATTACATTACCGATCGCCCTTTTTGGTGCCTCCCGACATTTTTCTTTACGGCGGATGCTACTCAGCATTACCGATTTTCGTTTTGATCTGAAAGTGGCTCGTTTTGCGTTGCCACAGAGCGTCGCGATGTTTGTGAATCAGGGACTTCCGCGCCTAGACATTTTGATGCTTAGTCTTTTTTCTGGTCCAGAAACCGTAGCGGTGTATGGAGTCCTCGCTGAATTGATGCTGGTTGTGAGACTCCCCAAGTCGCTTTTGTTTGGGGTCTTTGCTCCGGTGGTTGCTGATTT
>DATIQS010000291.1:0-5545 GCA_035470605.1 Fibrobacteraceae bacterium | reverse complement strand
GGGTGAACTCATGGGAGATGATGCCGTAGCCACCGCCACCATCGATCGCCTTCTGCATCACTCCATCACCGTCAATCTCAAAGGAAACTCATACCGAATGAAAGGGAGGTTAATGGCCGGAATCGAGGACTAGACCACCTCTTATTCTCACTAAAACCGGAAATCCTAAATCGGTGAATTGAGGAAAATTTATCTCGGCGTTGACAGGCGGGATGATCTATCAATAGAAAACAGGAAAATTCGTCGAGGAATTTTCCTGTAAGAAGGTGTCCGATTATTCCTGGGTACGTCCGAGGAGATCGTAAACGCGTAAAATAGAAGGCACTCCTATGGCCTTTGGCGTCGTACGAAGGACCGCAGTGGAGTCATAGTAAGGCCCGGCAATCATGGCGTTAGCCCAAAGGCGGCAAATGGATTTCGCTCCTGTTAGGGTTGGGTGCACACCGTCAGAGGCGCTGAGCTCAGATGGATTGTCTAGGAAGTAGCTGTAAAAATCTGGTCCTGCCCAGAGGTTATTCTCCTGTTGTAGACTATCCACGGCAATGGCGTATGCTGTGTCTAATTGCCATCCCCCGTCGCTAACAGATGGATTCGTGGACATAGGACGAGCGATGATGGGTTCGATCCCTCTGGCTCGAGCACTGTCGATAATCAGTTGGATGTTATTTACAAATGTGGACAAGTTTGATGTGCCATTGTTCCAGCCGTCATTGGTGCCCATTTCAATGGCCAGGAAATGCACTGGTCCCATCAAATTCAGATAGTCAGAAATATTGGACACCACCTGAGAAGAGGTGATGCAGGAAACACCGCCGCGGATCATCGCGGGTGTGTAGGCGCTATTACGAACCTGCACCATTTTTTGAAAATTGGAATCGGAGATGTAATTACGCATGGTCATGTTGGTGATGCTTGTGCCCATGAAAAACCAGCTATCTTCGACGCCGTTGTCTGCGTCAAAGATCTCGAGTTCGTCCAGTAGTCCACTTCCTTCGGTGATGATCAATTTGACCCAGGAAGCCCCGTTGAGACTAATGAGATGGGCGCGGGCGGACGCGACATTCCCTGAGACGGAGTCCAGTTGGGTCCAATCACCATCGGAACCGTCTGTGGAATTCGTCGAAATGAGAATTTCATAAGCCGTGGGGATGGAGATCCCTTGTTTGCAGGTTTGTGTGGAAGGAATCGCGTCCGACCAATTATATGCGGCAGCGCTCCAGAGAAGCATTGCCGTATCGGGAACTGACGTCAACTGAATCGCCGCCCAGGACCCAGCGGAAAAGGTCCAGCCGTTAGAGGGACTGAATTTGCCGTCCACCAGTTTTGCTTCATTCGTCTCCGGTGATGCGATGACCGTCGCTCCGAGAGAAAGCTTGGAATTGGGGAGGATTGCGGCAAACCCAGCAGCAACCAAGAGGAGAACGATTGTTATGAAACGCATCGGCATACCTTTTCAGAAGAATGAGATTTAAGGAATATAATTATTCATATTCCTCACCCGTGTTCCAGGACCATGTCCCAGTCCTTCCAAACGGGTTCGTAGCCCTTGGCGCGCACTGCGTCCACCACCTGCTCCGGCGAGCGGTCATCATTGACCACGAATTGTTCTAAGGCGTGTTTTCCAGAATAGCCTCCAGGATCGGTGTGTGAACCGGCGCTGATGTGGGTTACCCCTAAACCCAGCATGTGGTCGCGGTAGCTGGGCGCCTCCCGGGTGGTCAGAGACAACTCCAGGTCGGGGTCGAAGATGCGGAAGGCCCAGATCAGTTGCGCCAAATCCTTGTCGTTGAGCGGATGGTTGGGCTCGAAGCAACCCGCGTGGGGGCGCAGGCGCGGGAAGGATACGCAATAACGTGCGCGCCAGTAAACTTGTTCTAAATAACGGATATGTGCGGCCATGTAGGTCACATCGGCGCGCCAGTCCTCAAGCCCCAGCAGACAACCCAGCCCAATTTTGCGCATGTCCGCCTGTCCCAGACGGTCCGGGGTCTCCAGACGCCATTTGAAAATGGCCTTTTTGCCCTTGGGGTGGTATTGCGGGTAGGCTTCCTTGTGGTAGGTCTCCTGATACACATAAACAGCGGAAACTCCGGCCTGGATCAGGCGGTGGTAATCCTCCACCGCCAGGGGTTGCACCTCTAGGGAGATCTGCGCGAACATTGGACGCAACAATTTGACCGCATCCACCATGTAATCCACGTCGGCGTTGCGTGCGTCCTCGCCGGTGAGCAGCAGCAAATGTTCAAAGCCCCAGTGGCGGATAAACTCGCCTTCCTGGCGGATCTCTTCCCGGTTTAGTGTTTTGCGCGGGATATCGTTCAGCGCGGAGAAGCCGCAGTACACGCAGTGGTTGGTACATTCGTTGGAAAGGTAGAGGGGAATGTACAGTTGCGCGGTCCGTCCGAAACGTTTGAGTGTCAGCTCCCGGCTGCGTTCCGCCATCACCTCCAGGCGGGCTTGCGCGGCGGGGGAGATCAACGCCATAAAGTCCTCTAAATCCAGTGTGCCGCGGCGGGCGAGGGCCCGGTCCACGTCGGTCAGGGTTTTGTCCAGCACGCCTTGGCGGATGGTTTCCCAATCCATGGTGTCGAGAACGTCAGAAAATGTGGTCATGGCTAAGCTCGGGGGATGAAGATGAAAGGTTAGAGGTTAGAGGTGGTGGCGCATAAAATTTATACGATACGATCCTTTTTCTTTTTTGGGGTGGACCGCCTGCGACCGCTTCGCGTTTTCCGGCGGGACCATTCTCCCCCAGGTTCACCGGTTCTCCAAAAAGGCGGTGAGGGGGGAACTTGCCGCGGCTTCTGCCTGGCGGGTGGGGAGGCCGGTCTCGTACGCGGCGCGGCCGACGCGCACCGCATCGCGGAAACATTGCGCCATGGTCACCGGCGAACCAGCCACGGCGATGGCGGTGTTCACCAGTACGGCGCTCGCGCCCATCTCCATGGCCTCGCAGGCATGGGACGGTGCGCCGATCCCGGCGTCCACCACCACAGGCACGCGGCTCTGCGCGATGATGATTTCCAGCATGGCGCGGGTCTGCAAACCCTGGTTGGTGCCAATGGGCGCGCCCAGGGGCATCACCGCCGCCGCGCCCGCGTCCTCCAGACGCTTGCACAACACCGGGTCCGCCTGTACATAAGGAAGCACGATGAACCCGTCCTTGGCGAGTTCCTCGCAGGCGCGCAGGGTTTCCAGAGGATCCGGCAAAAGCCAACGCTGGTCGGGGTGCACCTCCAGCTTGATCCAGGGGGTCTCCAGCGCCTCGCGGGCCATTTGGGCGGCAAACACCGCTTCGCGCGCGTCGCGCACCCCCGAGGTGTTCGGGAGCAGTTTGCCCTTGAATCCGCGCAGAGCGGTGAGCATGGGATCGCCATGCCCTTGCATATCCACGCGGCGCAGGGCCACGGTGACCATTTCTGATTCGGAGGCGTCCAGGGATTCGCGTAGAACTTCTGGAGAGGAGAATTTGCCCGTGCCGATAAACAGCCGGGAGGAGAATTTTTGATTGGCAATGATGAGATTGGACATAGGGAATTTTGAGGTTAGAGGTTAGAGGGTAAAGGGTAGAGGTTGGAGAATGGAGGTTCAGAGATTCATAATGAGTCGCCTACCAGGTTTTTAATTCCTGCTAGGGCCTGGTGGAAGTCCTGCACGGATTTGGGAATGTCTTTTGCCGCAACCAGGGCGGAGGAAACGGCGACACCAGTGGCGCCCAGCTCCAGGATCTCCTTGCAGTCCAGGGGCTCGATGCCGCCGATCACATAGACCGGGAAATGCGGGTGTTGCTTGCGAATGGCGTCTAGGGCCATCTCGACGCCCTGCGTTCCCAGAATGGGACTCAGCTTTTCCTTGGTTTCCGTGTGGCGCCAGGGGCCGAGTCCGATGTAGTCCGCGCCGTCGGCGATGCGTTGCAACGCCTGTTCCGGGGTGTTGGCCGTGCCGCCGATCCACACGTCTGGGCCGAGGATCTCCCGCGCCTGGGGAATGGGCGTGTCGTTCAGACCCAGATGCACGCCTGGAGCGCCGATGGCCTTGGCTAGTGCCACGTCGTCGTTCACCACCAGGCGGCAACCCCATTGGCGGCAGATGCGCAACACGTTCTGCGCGGAGCGTTGGCGTTCCACTGGGGTGCCCGTTTTGCTCCGCCATTGCAGAATGTGGATCCCTGCAGCGCAGAGTTGTTCAGCCTGTTCTTCGTGGCTACGGCCTGCCTGGTCCCAGGTGATGGCGTATAAACGGGGATCGCCTCCGTCTAGTTCTTCTTCGCGGATCGAGGCCACGGCGTCGCGCACCGAGCCGAGCAGTCCCGGAGTCCCCTGCAGATATTCTTGCAACATTTTGCGGCTGAGGCGTGCGGCGGATTCCAGACGGAGCCCTTTGGCCAGCAGGGCCGTGATGCTCGCAGACAACACACAGCCGGAACCGTGCTTGCGCAGGCCATCCAGGCGCGGTTGCGCAAACTCAGCCAAAGTTTTCCCCTTCCAGACCAGACGGTCCACGCAGGTTTCGCCCTGTTGATGGCCGCCCTTGAGCAACATGGAGCAAGGAAGATCCGGCCCCAGCCATTCCGCCTCAGGCTGGTTGGGCGTCACCAGGGAAATCTGGGAACAGATTTTTTGAAAGGAAAATTTTTGCTCATGGGAATGAAAGTCGAAGCCCGCGCTGGCTTGCAAAATCGGATCCCAAAGGATGAAAATGGCCGGGTTCAGCTCTCTTAGGTGCTCCACGATCCGTCCCAACGTGTCCGCGTTTTCCACTAGGCCGATCTTGCAGAAATCGATGCGGCGCTCCGCAAACAAAATGTCGATCTGCTTTTGGATGTGCGGCCAAGAAACCCAGCCGGGTTCCTGGAATGTGGAGGAGTTCTGCGCGGTTAGCGCAGTGCACACCGATTGCCCCTGAACGCCCCAGGCCTCAAACACCTTCAAGTCTGCGGACAATCCGGCTCCACCGCTGGGGTCGTGCCCCGCGATGCTCAGCACAGCAGGCCGGACCCTATGGATCATATCCCTTCTCCTACGCGGCGTTTTTGCAATTCCTCCCGCCAGGAGGCGATGGGGGGCATTTTTTGAGGAACTAGGCCAATCACTCGTTGCCTTTCTAAATGCAGATCGTCCCAGGCAGTTAGTGGATCAAAAGTATTCCAGACAGCCCCTAAAACTGCGGCACCATCAAACCCCATATCTACCACGCTGGGCAGGCGTTCCACATCGACTCCGCCCAACGCGTAGAGTTGTTCGACCTGTCGGTTTGGCGCGGACTTCCATCCCTTCACGCCATGTCTCCAACTTTGGACGTCCATGGCGGCATGGTAGCCGATTTTGGAATGGGAGTCGAACACCGGACCGATGAAAGCCGAGGGGCAGGGGGCGCAGTTGTTCAGTTCATTGAAGCTATGGGAGGAAAAGCTGACGCGTCCCGCTAATTTAGGACTGTCGGGTGGAACGGGACCATGCCAGCCCGCCAGCCCATGGGAAAAGGCGAGTTCCGCATGGCCATGCACCACAATCCGGTCCAGATATTGCCGATCCAAGGCCAAAAG
>DATIQS010000290.1:0-2024 GCA_035470605.1 Fibrobacteraceae bacterium | reverse complement strand
ATGGCGAGCGATACCTTGGTGACAACCCATGCGGCTTGTGAGACGCTGTCCGATTTCTCCTATCCTTCCGTACTCCCTCGCTATACTGTTGTGTCTGGGACGGTCGCTCCTGGTTATCCTGATCGCAATGGACGTTGTCTGTACAGCGACCTGACGGGGGAGGTTTTTCTCTCGTCCTTTACAGGAGCACCATCCAGTTTGGGTTCCATCAATATGGATACGGTGGCGGCGGAAATCTCCTTGGTCACCGATGTGATTAGCGGGGAAATCCTGGATGTGGTGGCCGCGGATTCCGGGGCCAATTTGGGAACCTTTTCCTTTGGTCCGAATGAGGACGCTTATTCTGGGACGATCCATCAGATCCAGTTGCATGAGCAAAATAGCGAGGATACCTTGGCTTTAACGGGAAGTTTGGTCGGCTCCTTCAAGCAGGTTCGGACAATAGGCGTTGCTGAGTCCGACAGTGGAAGCGCTGGATTCCAACTTGTTAAAACATCGGATGGCGGTCTGACGGGGCAATTCCAGGTAAGTCTGCCCGACTGGGCTTTCCAGATTTCTTCTGTATCAGGAACTCGAATTGCACGCACCTATTGTATTGGAGGCTGGTATGGAGACACCGTTCTGGTGCATTTGGCGAACTATCTGGTGAATTCCTCCTCCTCCGCTCCGGTGCAGGAGGCTTCTGGGGCTTCCGTGGCGGGGCATTTCCTCAAGTTGTCAGAAAATATTGAGGCTCCAACGGATCAAAATGTTTCTTTTGTTCCTGGGGAAGGGGCGACCAAATTCGAGTATGATTTGTTGAAAAATACCTTGAGCCTTTCGGGAGAGACCAATGTCGGAGTTCGTTTCCCGCTCCAGCACTCCTGGTTGGGATTGAGCTCCTCTGTTACTGCGTCCACAACGCCGTTGAATGCCGATACGGCTTGGGTTCGTTTGCTTCTACAGCACTATGCGGATGGCTCTGGGGCTATGGCTTCTTATAGTTGGGACGACATCTCCCTGGCTGGAAAATTGAATCTTTATTCACTGGTCGCCTCCGACGTCGTTTTGGATAGTGGCAAATTGGGCACCCCCGGATTTACGGGCTCCGCTTGGTTAGACAGCTTGGGTCTTGATTCCATGCGGATTTCCGCCAAGGTGCAGTTGACTTCTTCTAAGGATTCTAAGACGTTATCTGTAACCCTCGATTCCCTTTATATGGGAGCTTGGTCTAAACCTCTAACGTCGTCCTCCTTTGTTTTGGGAGCCGACAGCGCAACATTTGCTTATGGAGCCTCTGCGTCCTTGGGCGATTCAAAAATCCTTACAAATTTGGGCTTGGCTCCTACCACGAACTCTACGGGGGCTTCTGTCCTTTGGAGGGGCTCCGCGGCATTAAGTTCCGCTGGTTGGGAGTGGGGAACACCCCAGGGCCTTATCGCGTTTGCCGATTCGTCCAAACTCTCTCTGTCCTCGACAACATCGCCTCTTGTCTTTAATGGAGGAGGGGAAAAGGCGAATTCCACCGCCCTAAAATTTGGTCGCACCGAGGAGGGAGAAACCTTCCACTGTACCTATGCCTACCTGCCAGCCTCCTCTGGCTATTGGGGAGGAGCTGAGGCGGGACTTGCTTTGGGGGATTCTTGTGCTGTTTCACTTGGTTCGGGCTCCTCCTTTGCTTCTCGTACCGTCAGCTTGTCTGGGAATTCCGATTCTGCATTGGCTGGACGCTTGCTTTTGTCTTTGAATCGTCAAGGCCGAACTTGGTCTGGCGAAATGGCGGTTCAGCGCGCCGCTACGGCAAATGCTGCTGCTTCGACATTGGTGGGGGATTCCTTGACTTGTGCCACATCCACGACTGCATGGCCGGGGTTGTCCACAGAAAGTTCATCCCTAGGTTCTTGGACCTTCTTGTCGCAATTGCGGGCTAAATTTGGAACTGGGTATACGGATCTCGCGGGTGGTTTTTCGGGTGACTTCCATGCGCCCAAGGTGTTCCTGGATTCGATACAAGGTTCCAGCGGTTGCGCTCGTTTTACGGACAC
>DATIQS010000289.1:0-3421 GCA_035470605.1 Fibrobacteraceae bacterium | reverse complement strand
ATTCTGGATACCATAAAGAGGAGGCTCTTCGTTCTGTGGTCAGGGTCTCATACCCTAAGCCATAATCGTGTAATACCGCCATGGAAAAATTCGCCTCTGCGGCATCAGGCAAATTGAAATCACGGGCCGCTTGAAGTTGGCGGTCCAGCCGCGCATCGAAATATTTGAATTCCGCTAATTGATGGATAATTTGCGAGAGTTCCAGAAATTCAGTAGAGTTTGATTTCCAGTATAAAGAGGTGGACATCGCTATGGCGAGCAGGGCCGTCACCGCCAGTCTGAAATCCATTGGTTTGTTCAAAAGACCACACAGGCGGGAAATCATGTAGAAAAAATAGCCTTATTCTGGTTTTAATGATTTTTATACATCTTTGTAAGCAAAGATGTTGCTTTTTTGATGGGCCAATTGAAAAATAGGGAAAAATGAGGGAAAAATGGGTTTTCTCAGAAAATGAGATTTGCGGCACGTCTTTTGCGATAATCGGGATAGCCTATTTCTTCAGAGAAGGAGAACACAACGTGAAAAAGGCAATCCTCATACTTAGTATTCTGGTTTGCGCTCTTCTGGCGGTGAACACAGCGTTCGCCGAAGAAGCAGCAGCGCCGGAATCGATCCCCGCGGCAGCCCCTGCCGTTCCCCCTGAAATCAGCAGCCTGTCTTCGGATAAGGTTGTGGCCGAAACAGGAGATGACGGTTCCGTCGTCTCCCAGGCGGATAAAAACAAGGTCTTCGGTGACAGTCTTACCGCGATCTGGATGTTGCTCACCGGCGCGCTGGTGTTCTTCATGCAGGCGGGGTTTGCCATGGTGGAGACTGGTTTGACCCGGGCTAAGAATTCCAATAACATCCTGATGAAGAACCTGATGGATTTTTCCATCGGAGCTGTTGCGTTCTTCCTGGTTGGTTGGGGTTTGATGTATGGCTCTCAGGGCGATTCCGCAGGAAAGTTGTTCGGTATGTCCGACTTCCTGTTAGGATCTTCAGGTGATTACCTGAGTTGGTTCTTCCAGGTCGTGTTCGCTGCGACAGCTGCTACGATTGTGTCTGGCGCGATGGCCGAACGCACCAAATTCTCTTCTTACCTGCTTTATAGCGTGGTTATTTCGGCTGTTATCTATCCGATCTCTGGCCACTGGATCTGGGGCGGCGGTTGGTTGTCCGATATGGGCTTCCATGACTTTGCTGGTTCCACGGTGGTGCATTCCGTAGGTGGCTGGGCTGCCTTGATGGGTGCCATTATTGTCGGTCCCCGTTTGGGCAAATATGTTAAGGGCGCCGATGGGAAGACGGTGGTGCGTGCGATCCAAGGCCATAACATGCCTCTTGCTGCTTTGGGTGTCTTTATCCTGTGGTTTGGTTGGTATGGATTTAACTGCGGTTCTACATTGAATGGTATGGATATGTCTATGTCCCACGTTGCAGTGACGACAAGTCTTGCCGCTTCGACCGGTGCCATCTTTGCAATGTTTACTTCTTGGATTATTAGTAAGAAGCCTGATGTGTCCATGTCCTTGAATGGTGCTTTGGCTGGCCTAGTGGCGATTACAGCTCCTTGCGCGGTGGTTTCTCCAGAAGCGGCCCTGGTGATCGGCGTTGTTGCTGGTGTTCTGGTGGTTCTTTCTGTGGAATTCATTGAAAAGGTCCTGCATATCGACGATCCGGTGGGTGCGGTTTCCGTGCATGCTGTGAACGGCGTTTGGGGCACTCTTGCGGTGGGCATCTTTGGCGACTTGACCAAATTGAGCAACCATACCCGCTTTGAGCAAATCGGCATTCAGGCTCTGGGCATCGCCGCTGTGGCGGTTTGGGTGCTGGTTGTTTCTGGCGTCCTCTTCTTCATTATTAAGAAGACTGCTGGCCTGCGCGTGTCCGACAAGGAACAGTTGCGTGGTCTGGATCTTGAAGAACATGGTTCGGAAGCTTATAGCGGCTTCCAGATCTTCTCGAACATGTAAGGAAGGAGAGAAAGATTATGATGAAGCTGATTATTGCTTATATCCAACCCGACAAGCTGAACGCTGTCAAGCAGGAACTTTTTAAGGCCGAAATCCACAAGATGTCTGTGACCAACGCTTTGGGTTGCGGACAACAGATGGGATACACGGAGACTTACCGTGGTGTGACGAATGAGGTCAACCTGCTGAAAAAACTCCGTATTGAAATTGCTGTGACCGAGCCCTATGTGGAAAAAACGGTTAAGGCGATTATCAAAGGCGCGCAATCCGGCCAGATCGGCGATGGCAAGATCTTTATCATGCCTGTCGAAGAGGTGATTCGGATTCGTAGCGAAGAGCGCGGAGAAGCCGCGATCGGATAAAGAAAACCCTTTTGTCTCCTAAACGAGGCTCTGGAAACGGAGCCCCGTTTTTTTGGTGCGCCCGTCACGGGCGCAGTCTAGGAGGTGCAAGTCCTCTCGTGAGCTGACCACAGTGAACGAAACGCCGTCCGCAGTCCTTGCAGATATAGCGTTGGATCTCTCCCCCATCGGAGGATCGGTGGTAGGCTCACGACTTGGAATCGTGGGTAGAATGCATGACCCTACCGCGTCACCATCTAGGTGGGCCAGATTAACAGGTGCTTGCTTTCGTATTCCCTTTCGGTTGAATTGTATTTTTTTTCTATGATCCCGAAAGACAGTTCCCAATGCGGTAAATGGGATGATTTTTATGTGGAGAATCCAACGCTGCCCTATGATGGCTGGCTGGAACTTCATTTATCCCGGTTTCCGGCTGGAAAGGATTTTGTGTTGGACCTAGGGTGTGGTAATGGCGTCAATCTTCCCTTTTTGGTGCGACACGCGAAAAAGGTCTGGGCTTGCGACAAGTCTCGCGAGGCGATACGAATCGTGCAAAGAAATTTTTCAGTGGAGGCGATCCTTCTGGATATGCGCCAGGGGTTGCCATACCCAGATCGTCAATTTGACAGGATTGTCGCCGATTTGTCTTTGCATTATTTCAGCCTTGTGGAAACCCGCAAGATTGCTGGCGAAATGGCTCGGGTATTGAAGAACGACGGCCTTGTGCTTGCGAGGTTGAATTCCGTTAGGGATGTTTTGCATGGTTCAGGTGTTGGAAAGGAAATCGAATCCAATTTTTATGAAAACGAAGGCTACCGAAAACACTTTTTCGACGAGGACGAAATCCAGAACTGTTTCGCTCAAAGTTTTGAGGTCCGGCAAGCGGAGGAGAAGTTATCCTACAGATATGGAGAGGAGAAGATTCTCTGGGAAGTGGTGATGAGAGTTCGGCGATAGACGTTTCGGCTGCCGGCTTTTTGGAGGTGTCAACGCCGAAATAAATTTTCCTCAATTCACCGATTTAGGATTTCCGGTTTTAGTGAGAATAAGAGGTGGTCTAGTCCTCGATTCCGGCCATTAGCCTCCCTTTCATTCGGTATGAGTTTCCTTTAAGATTGACGGTG
>DATIQS010000288.1:0-1676 GCA_035470605.1 Fibrobacteraceae bacterium | reverse complement strand
TTTAGGAACGGCGAAGACCGTTCAGCGGGATTTTTTGCTGACGCAGGGAATCGGACTAATTTTTATTGGGGCACTCTTGCTAGCGGCCCTGTACCACTTGGGCCTGTTTATCTTCCGGCGCAAGGATCGGGTCTATCTGGTTTTCGCCGGCATCACCCTGCTTTGGGGATTGCGCTTCATCGTTGATGGCATAGGCGGCCGTTTCTTGACCGTGATCTGTCCCCATTTCCCCTACCCCTGGCTATCCCGACTGGAACTCTTGTTTGCCATTCCCACCACCTGGTTGCTTCTCATTTTTGTCTCTCTGCTTTTCCCTGCGGAGAGCCAAAAGCGCTGGACTACTGTGTCCTCAGGAATTTTTTTCGTTTTGATGGCCGCAACTGCGTTTTTGCCTACCCTTTTTTTGGAGGTGATGTTACGGGGCTACTTGATCTATAGCGCAATCCTTATTTATCCCGTGGTCCGTTCTTTGATCCTGGCGATTCACCATCGGAGGGATGGCGCCTGGGCAATCCTAGTGGGAATCCTATGCTTTCTTCTGACTGCACTCAATGATTCCCTGTATTCGATAAACCTAATCCACACCGCCAACTTGATCTGCGTTGGTGTTGTTTTGCTCACCCTTTGTTTTAGCGCAGTCCTTTCGTTAAACTATACTCGGGCCACCTTTTCCGTCGAGCGACTCTCAAGACAACTCAAACAAAAGAATGTTTCCTTGCAAAAGCTCGATGAACTGAAAAACGAGTTCATTGCCAATACTTCCCATGAATTACGCACACCGCTACAAGGCATCGTGGGAATCGCCGAAAGTTTATCCCTGGCTCATGGTTCTCTGCCGTCCACGGTATCGCATGGTTTATACACAATAGCCAGCTGTAGCCGTCGTCTGGCGCACCTGATTAATGACATCCAAGATTTTTCCCGCATGCGGTCCAAACCCTTGTTGCTCCAAACACAACCTCTTGACCTGCGCAGTTCGCTCGCTTGTGTCTCCGCTCTATTCCAGTGCCAACTCAAGGATCGCCCCTTAAAAATTTTAATCAGAATTTCAGATGCATTTCCTTTGGTGCTTGCCGACGAAAACCGTTTAGAACAGATCCTATTTAATCTGATCGGAAATGCACTAAAATTTACGCAACAAGGCTCTATTCAAATTTTCGCGGAAATTCACAACGGCTTTGCCTGGGTCCATGTCCGAGACACGGGATGTGGGATCGAAGCCGATATGCTGGATAAAATTTTCCAGCCCTTTGAGCAAGTGGGCTCAACTAGCCAACAGCGCCAAGGAACCGGAATCGGACTCACCGTTACCAAACAGCTCGTAGAACTGCACGGAGGAACGATTTCTGTCCAATCTCAGATGGGGAAAGGAAGCGACTTTTCCTTTACCCTTCCCCTAGCCCCTGCGGAGGCAATGCTGGAAACATCGCCTCAAATCCTTCATCAAATCGCAAGTGATGTGCAATGGGCGGAGCCCGAACCTCCAGCGTTCCCCACTGTTCCTGAATCTAAAGAGAGTACGTCCCTACATACAGCCACCTTATTGTTGGTGGATGATGATCCATTAAACCGCGAGGTTTTCTGCACCATGCTGGCGGGGGAGTGTTCAAGCATTCTCGAGGCTGGAAACGGTCAAGAGGCCCTGGACATGCTGGAACGACACCCCATCGATCTGG
>DATIQS010000287.1:0-14613 GCA_035470605.1 Fibrobacteraceae bacterium | reverse complement strand
ATACGCTGACCCTTTCAAGGGTGGCAAGTAATCAATCCACTACGGCTTGAACGAAGAGAAAGCCAGCGTCGTTAAGGCGCGGGCGGTGTTTGGCCCTTATAGGGCCTTGTCAAGCCACCCCTCTTAGGGGTGGTCTTGACTATATTGCCAACCGTGAAAACTTGGAAAACCGTGACCTCCTCGGAAGAAGAAACTCAAGATTGGGCGAAACAATTTGCTCAATGTCTGCATCCAGGAGATGTGCTGGCCTTGCAAGGTGGGTTAGGCGCCGGCAAGACGGTTTTCTGTCGAGGACTTGCTCGCGGATTGGGCTTTTTGGGGGACGTCCATTCCCCATCTTATGCATTAGTGCACGAATATCCACATCATCCCCCGATTTATCATATCGATTTGTACCGTCTCGGTCCCCAAGCGGATTGGCAAGAAATCGGTTTGGATTATTATGCTTTCGGGAGTGGGATCACCTTAATCGAATGGCCGGAACGCTTAGAATCGTTGGATGTAGGAATTCGTTTTTGGGTACGAATCGAGGCTTTGGATGTAAACCGCCGACAGATCGTTGTGTCCCAAAAGGACAGAAACGGAATTTAGGTTAAATTTAAACGCATGAATTCGAAGTCTTGTTGCCCTCTTTTGCTTTTCTGCGTTATGGCGATTTCCTCGCTGGATCTATGGGCTTTAGGGATGGAAATGGGTTTGCCAGAACTTGTGCGTTCCCATGGTGTCAACAATCCCGCATTGCGTTCGTCAGATCAAGACTCCTCAGTCGCTCATGTCGCTGGTGACTTTGGCGCGCAGCCTTTCTTTTCGGATCAGGATTTGAGTTCTTATTTAGGCAATTATACGAGAGATGGCCTCCAAACGTCTATTGGCCTAGAATTTTCTGCCAACCCCAAGCCTTATGCGTTGTCTCTTTCTACTCGGAGCGCCTCCTGTAAATGGCGAAGCACCAATGCACAGACTCCAGACTATGTGTATCAAGGCTCCATGAGCCAGTTTAATGTCGGAATCGGATTCCGCGTCAATGATCAATGGGATTTGGGTGCTTCGTTGAATGGCATTCAATACAATACAGAGTTGGATTCCCTTTCCGTGCCGTTCGCCAATTATTGGTTCCAGTTTGAAAACTTTGCATTCAACCTTTATTCGCGCTATCAAGCATCGACTTGGAGTCTAGATTTCCGCCTGATTCCTTATCAATCTCGTCATCGGGAATATCATTATATGGATGAAACGGTGAGTGACGGGGTGAACACGCGCAACTGGTTCGGACCGATCGGATTTGAGGCTGCGTTGGAACGAGATTTCCGTTTAGGGCAAAGGTCTCTCCGATTAGGGTTTCTTCCTCATGTGGAAATTCCGATGGATAGTGACGATGATCCCTTTTTGACCGCTGGGCCTTATTTGTCTTTGCCTTTGGGACATCGCTCCTCGGCCCAAATGGGAGCAGTGGCCGGTGTGCGCAATGGGGACCCCTGGTTGGATGCCAACCTCGGCTTGGATTGCAGACTTTGGCGCGGTTTCTTCGCTTCCACGGCGGCAGGCGTGCAATATGGGCGTCTCCCTTTAGATAAAAATGCCGGGACCCGTGTGGAATTGCATTTGGGCCTTGGCTGGCAGTTTGCCACATCGCCTTGAGGCCTGAATGCCTAGAATCCTTTTTGTGGATGATCATGCAGTGGTTCGTGCGGGCATCATGAATCTTCTGGTACGGGCTTTCCCTCGCGAGGAGCTTTTGGAGGCTGGTTCTTATCGCGAAGCCCAGGAAATTTTGCAGCAAGGAGGCATTTCTCTGGTGCTTTGCGACATTTCTTTAGGGCGAGAATCTGGCTTAGACTTGTTGCAACGGTATGCCAAGGACGCTCGTTTTGTCATGCTTTCCATTTATGATCCCGAAGTTTATGCCCATCGCTGTCTGGAATTGGGAGCCAAAGCCTATCTGAGCAAGGTGTGCGATCCAGAGGAACTGCTGCAAACGATGCGTCGGGTAATGGATGAAATTCCTGTCCCTGCGCAAACATCGATTCACCCCATGTTAGATAGTCTCTCTACCCGAGAACGAGAAGTCTTGGAAGACATTGTCAACGGCTTGACTTTGCAGCAAATTTCTACTAAACGTCATATCCAATATCCGACGGTGAAGACTTATAAGCAGCGCATTATGGAAAAGACCCACTGCAAGCATAACATGGAACTTTTGTTTTGGGCTTTAAAAAACGGGGTCATCGCTCCAACAGAGATGCCTGTGCGAGGGGTCGAATAAGGGCATTGCTGTCCAACCACACAGCAAATAAAACGACGGCGTTATCCCTTTTTAAGAGTTGAGGTGTAGTTTTGAAAAACTTCCGCCATGGAGGTTTGCAATCTCTTTTGTGAGGTGTGGGAAATGACAAAAAAAATGTTTTTTAACGGGATTTTTTTGGTTAGCGGGCTTGTTTTGGCCCAAAGAGCCTTTTCGGCTGCAGACCCAAACTTCCATATTTATCTTGCTTTCGGGCAGTCGAATATGGAGGGGCAAGGGATTATTTCCACAGACGACCAAACGGTAGATAGCCGCTTTCAGGTCATAGCGGCGGTTACTTGCTCCAATCTTTCTAGGACAGAAGGTTCGTGGTATACGGCGGTTCCTCCTCTTTTCCGCTGTTACACGGGGCTCTCTCCTGCGGATTATTTCGGGCGGACTCTGGTCGAGAGCTTGCCCTCCACCATCAAGGTGGGAGTGGTGCCGGTGGCCATCGCGGGATGCAAAATCGAGTTGTTCGACAAGGACAACTATGAATCCTATGCGGATACCGCGGAGACCTGGATGCAAAGCATCATCAGTGCCTATGGAGGAAACCCATACGGACGCCTGGTTGAATTAGCGCAACAGGCGCAGGAGGTTGGAGTGATCAAGGGAATTCTGTTGCATCAAGGGGAATCCAATGTGGGAGACAGCGAATGGCTTACCAAGGTGAAAAAAATTTATCACGATCTACTTACCGACCTCAATCTGGATTCTACCCAGGTCCCTCTCCTGGCCGGAGAAGTGGTGAGATCGGAGCAGGGAGGAATTTGCTCTGGCGCGAATTCTTTGATTGACCAGCTGCCTTCTGTCATCGCCACCGCCCATGTGATCCCTTCCACTGGCTGCACCGACACCTCGGACAACTTGCATTTCAACGCAGCAGGGTATCGAGTCCTCGGAAAACGCTATGCTGACACCATGTTGACCCTCTTGGATACGGCAACTTCTACGGAAACCTCCTCGAGCGAAATGGGTTCCTCCTCTGGAACTTCAAGCTCCTCCAAATCGGTCTGGCTGGAAGCGGAATGTGGAACGGTGGGCTCTAATTGGCAGACCTTGAACGACGCGGACGCATCTAATGATTCTTATGTGACCGTTCAATCTGGATTGAATAGCACGAGTTCTGCGCCTACGGGCAGCGACGACGCAGTCTCGTTCTCTTTTTCGGTGGATGCGGCAGGAAGCTATAATGTTTATGCACGCATAAATTGCACATCGGCAGATGATGATTCTTATTGGATCAAGATGGATGACGGTTCTTTTGAGACGGTGAACCAATTGACCACCTCCGGCTGGGAATGGAAAACGTTTGAGCAGTTTGATCTAACAGCAGGAGATCATACCTTGACGGTTGCCTATCGGGAAGACGGAGCGGAGCTTGATAAGATTAACATTACGACGTCCTCTTCCGCGCCAACGGATCTAGGCGAATCGGCTACATGTCCGACAACTGTTATCTCAAGCACTGCGCCTTCCAGCGAAATGCTCTTCATCCATCAGATCCATTCCGGCGCTTCCAGCGCCACCCTAGTGGTTTCTTTGGAGATCCCCAATACACGCCAGATCGATATCGGCATCTATTCGATGCGTGGAGAACGAATTGGAAATTTGGCCGGGGAGGCTCTGAACGCTGGGCACCACGAATTCCAATACACGACAGGAAATTTGCCTCAAGGGATGTACTTAGTAACGGTAAAATCGGGCAAAACGAGCATAAATCGGCTTTTCACTGTAGGGATGTAAAATCGCTTCTTCTGAATGGTCAACGAAATAGGGTGGCGATGACTCCCCAAAAGGGCTCTTTGGGTATACATTGCCATAAGAATCTTTTCCGAGGTGAATATGTATCGGCTCCCTATTGCAATTTTTGTCCCAATTCTGTTTCTGGCGATAGAGGCCTCGGCGATCACCGCTACAGGGTTCTTCCCGGAAAATGGCGCTACGGGCATCTGTTTGGATGTTCCGTTGCGTATTACCTTCAGCAGCCGTCCCACCATGGGTTGGTATGGTTCCATTCGTATCCGCAATGCCGCCACAAATACGGTTGTCAAAACCTGGGATGTATCGAGCAATCCTGGAGATCCGAATTCGACTTCGGTTTCCGCTTCTTGGCCTTGGCAGGATTCTGTAGGTTCGACATATCGCAATGTCTGGGCAATCGTGTTGGATAGCGTCCCGGAAAATTTAGCGGAAATCCGTATTCCGCGGCACTTGCTGGCCGCCAACACGCAATATCAAATTGAACTGGACAGTGGAGCTATTAAAGGAACCGATGGGACTGTATTTAGCGGAGTCGCCTCGGGCGTTTGGACATTTACAACCGGAGCGGCGCCTTCCTCTCAAAATTCAATTGTGGTTGCCTCAGATAATACAGGAGACGTATGTACGATTGAACGTGGCCTGGAATTAGTGCCTTCCAACAGTAGTTCTACGGTCCAAGTCTTAGTGCGGCCCGGCTATTACCGGGAGGTGATTTCTGCCAAAAATAAACGGAATCTACAGCTTTACGGCGCAGGCACAGAAAAAACTTTTATCCGCTACCTAAATTGCAACAATTTGAACAGCGGGACCTCAACGCGTAGCGTTTTGAACTTGGGCGGCAACAATATGTCCATCCGAGCCCTCTCCCTGACCAATACCGTCGATGTGGCCGGCACACAAGCGGAAGCCCTATATCTGCAGGGCGATTCGAACATTGTCGCTGACGTATTCTTCCATAGTTTTCAGGATACCTGGCTAAACAACAGCGGTACCGCTTATGTTCAAGACGCCACCCTGGAAGGGAGCGTAGATTTTATCTGGGGATATTATCCGGTGTTTTTTAAGCGCTGCACTCTGGTCCTCAATCGTACGAATGGCGTAATCGTACAACCACGCAATTCCTCCAGTTCTCATGGTTATGTCTTTGATAGCTGCACCGTCCAGGCCGCGACTACGGGCTACTCGAACTGCCATTTCGCCCGCGATGCCGGCTCGAGTTATTCCTATGGGGAGGTGATGTTCCTGCATACGAAAATTTATGATGATTCTTTCTTCGCAACAGCGCCCTGGACCATCAACTCTGGTACGGACTCCACCCATTTGCGTTTTTGTGAATACCTGTCCATGGATTCTGCCGGCAAAACCCTTACCATTTCTGGGACGCAAAGAAAAAACATGCAATGCAGCTCAGATTCGGCTTCCGCTCACGCTTCCCCTTACTTTGTGCTCGGCTGGACACCCTCGGTTCCTAGTCTTTCCAGCGTCCTCGCTTTGACAAACTCCAGCGTAGCCACAAGTTCCAGTAGCCTCGTTAGTAGTTCTTCTGCCAATGTTTCTAGCTCCTCAACGGCGGTTGCACTGGTCAAACATGGGACAGGTTCCTCCACTCAAACCGTGCAAGTTAATACGGAAATCGTGGAATTCTATTTCAGTTGGACAGGAGCGACTTCAGTAGACCTGACTGGAGTCCCTACGGGGATTTCTGCAACGATCGATGAGGATGCACAAACGGTGACTTTTTCTGGAGCTCCAACAGATACAGGGACTTATGCCTACACCGTGACCACCGTTGGCGCGGATTCCGAGGTTTCCAAATCGGGAACATTTACGGTGGTGGACACTCTGACGACCGAAATTTTTCAGGCACAGACGCCACGGCAGAAACTCGTCTTTTTTTCTACCCACAACGGATTTGTTCTGCAAGGTCTTTCTGGCAATGAGCAAATTTGGATCATCGATATCCTCGGTCATGGGATTCAATCCCTCTCCGCGATTTCTGGTTTAACGACCTGGAGCGCACCATCCTCTCTGTCTCGAGGTCTTTACCTTGTGCGCGTAAGGGAAAAAACGCAGTTATACACCTGGATTTTTCCTTTGGCAAAGTGACTCAGCAATGCGGGTTTGGGGTTACTAAATTTTAAGCATGTCCGTAGAAGAACAGGAACAAATCCCCCCAGAGCCCCAGCCGCAGAATCCGGTTGCTCCATCTGAAGCAGAGGCGCCCGGGAGAACAGAAGAAGATGAGGCTCCTTCAGAGGACTCTGGTCAGGATCTTCCCCAAATTACCTCGCGTGAGGATTTGGCGAATATCCTCCAGGCTCTGGTGTTTGCCTCGCCAGACGTGCTTACGCTTAAACGCATCCGCGAAATCGTGGGTGATTTTGTGGATCAACGCATGGTCGCCGAGGCCTTACAAATCGCTAACGATAATTTTAACCGCGTGAATGCGCCTTTTGAACTGGTAGAGCATGCCGGTGGTTTTCGTTTCCGTACTCGAAAAATTTACTATCCCTGGGTGCGCAAATTATTCCCTGAGCTCAGTGCCAGGCGACTTTCCCAGGCCGCTCTGGAAACCCTTGCCGTTGTCGCCTATAAGCAGCCCATCACCCGCGCTGAACTCGAGGCTGTGCGTGGCGTTTCTTGCGACGGACCTTTGCGCAATTTGCTGGATAAAAAACTAATCGCCTTGGGCGAACGTTCCGAGGCTGTGGGCAACGCCTATACTTATATCACTACCCAGGAATTCCTTAAATATTTCGGTATCAACCGGATTCCAGAAGATTTACCCCGCTTGGCGGAATTTGAAGACCTGATTGAGGCAGGAGATCTCGTTCCTCAATATCGCAAAGGCCAAATGGTCCAGGAAGAACAGGAATCCTACACACCAGCCAAGCCAGATCCCAACCAGGTGGAACTTTCCATGGGCGAACCTTAGCCAGATCCCTCATACGTTTCTCAATGCCAATCGTTTTGTTTAAAATGCAGAGTCCCGCTTGGTTTTGACCGCGTGAAGAATCCAGGCCTGCCTAGTTCCAGAGATTGCTCCATGTTCGTATTCCAACATTCCGTATCCGCACCCATTCAACCCAACGATTACGTCGTGCGCATTCAGGAGCAGGACGTCCTGCTGGGCCAGAGGAAAGAAGGCCTGGTGCTCCCTCGCTTGCGGGAGTTAGGTGGGATTACTGACTCGACGTACCGAATCTTTCTGGGCTCCTGGAATCAGAGCTCTTGTTGGGCCGAGGCGGCGTCAGACGCCCCCCCATTGCAGGGGGAGCCTCTCTGGGAATGGCGGAACCTCCGTGGTGTTCTATCCCTGCTTTCTCCAGATCTTTTTCAGGCCATTGCCACCGCGAAGCACCTGCTCTCTTGGCATCAGGGACAACAATTTTGCTCAACCTGTGGGTATCCTTTGCAGGATTCCACCACGGAACGGGCACGCGTTTGTACGCATTGCCACCGTATTCATTACCCCATTATCGCCCCGGCGGTCATTGTCGCCGTACGCCGCGATAGCCAAATTTTACTAGCACATGGGAGCAAATTCACTTCTGGATTGCATAGTGTCGTTGCCGGTTTCGTAGAGGCGGGAGAGACCTTAGAGCAAACCGTGGCCCGGGAGGTGCGGGAAGAGGTCGGCCTAGAAATCCGTGACATTCACTACGTGGAAAGCCAACCATGGCCCTTTCCCAATTCTTTGATGATGGGGTTTACTGCGGAATACGCACAAGGTTCTATTCAGGTGGATCAACAAGAAATCGACCATGCCGACTGGTATTCTGCAGACAACCTACCCGAGCTCCCCCGACCTGGAAGTATCGCCCGGCGTTTGATTTATCAAACCTTGGGAATATCTTATAAGGAGACGCGATGACAACTCCGCTGATGCACCAATACTATGAAGTCAAAAGCCAAAATCCTGGTTGCGTTCTATTCTTCCGCATGGGCGACTTTTTTGAATTATTTGAGGACGATGCTGTACTCGCCTCGCGCATTTTGGGGATTACTCTAACCTCTCGCAATAACGGCGCCTCTGGGGCGACCCCTTTGTGCGGATTCCCACATCACGCCGCGGAACGCTATATCCCGAAAATGATTGCAGCAGGTCATCGGGTCGCCGTTAGTGAACAAGTAGAGGACCCCAAACTTGCGAAAGGCATCGTCAAACGCGAAGTCATCGAAGTCATTTCTGCGGGTACCGCTATGAGTGCCACCAACCTGGAAGCCAAGGAGCCCTCCTACCTTTGCGCCCTTTGTCCACCAGCGACAATGAAGGAACCCTGGGCCTTGGCGATGCTGGATGTCACGACTGGGCATTTCTACGTAGCAGCAGCGACTGCGACGGAAATGGAAAGTGAACTCTACCGTCGCCTTCCTCGAGAGATTCTTTGGCCGGAAGAGACAGAGCTGTTTTCTGGTATCAAGGAGTATCTTGAGGCAGAAAGTGCCCCGTTGACTGGACTGCCGAAAACGGCCTTTGCAGAACAAAAAAGCGAAGCCCTCCTGTTACAGCATTTTCATCTAGAGTCTCTGGAAGGATTAGGCCTGGATGGCCGGAAGAATGAAGTGCGTGCTGCCGGTGCTGCCTTAGCTTATGTGCTGGACCAAAAGAAATGTTCTTTGGACCATATTATGCATCTGGAGGTGATAAATCTCGGAGAAACCATGACTCTGGATCCAGCCACGCTGCGCAACTTGGAATTGGTTCGTCCACTAAACGCGGAAGATCGCTCTAGTACGTTATGCGCAGTCCTGGATCATACCGTTACCGCCATGGGCGGACGCAAATTACGCGAATGGATCAGCCACCCTCTGGTGAACGCTGAACGCATCAATGCTCGACAAGGTTGTGTGGCGGAATTGGTGGCACAGCCAGTCGCCCTGGACGATTTGACCCTTTGTTTGCGAGAGATCCAGGATATGGAACGTCTGCTAGGACGCATCGGTAGCGGACGCGCCAATGGACGCGATCTGCAGGGCCTTGGAAAATCGCTGGAACGCGCTACTCGTGTAGGGCAATTCGCAACCGCCCTGACTCATCCCCGGTTACAGGAACTAGGAACGACGCTCAATTCGTTGTCCGGTCGAGGGGAGCGCATCTTATCGGTTCTGCTGGATGAGTTACCCTTAACGATCCGCGAGGGCGGATTGATCTGTCCGGGTGCTGATGCCGAACTCGACAAACTGAATGAAGATATTCGTTCCTCCCGCGAGTGGCTTTCCAGCTTGGAGGTCCGAGAACGCGAACGTTTGGGTATTTCGAGCCTCAAGGTGGGATTCAACAAGGTTTTCGGCTACTATCTGGAAGTGACCACCCAGAACCTCTCCAAAGTGCCCCCAGAATACATCCGCAAGCAAACCATCGCCAATGGAGAACGCTACATCACTCCAGAGATGAAGGACTGCGAGGCTTTAATTTTAAACGCGGAAACGCGCATTCACGACAAGGAGTATCGCGTGTTCTGCTCCTTGCGCGACGAGGTGAACACCTGGCGTGCGGAACTACAATTCGCTGCAGACGCGGTGGCGGAGGTCGATGTGCTGGCGAGCTTGGCCCAAGCTGCGCGCCATCGAGGTTATGTGCGTCCTGAAGTAGGGGACTGGGAGGAATTAGAAATCCGCGGAGGGATGCATCCAGTCATTACCGCAGTGAATCCCGATTTGAGCTTCATCCCCAACGACGTGGCGCTTTCCAGTGAGGCCACACGCTTGATGCTCATCACAGGCCCCAATATGGCCGGTAAATCCACCTATCTGCGTCAGACCGGACTCATCGTGCTCATGGCACAAATCGGTTCCTTTGTGCCCGCGCAATCCGCTCGCATCGGCGTAGTGGATCGCATCTTCACCCGTGTGGGCGCCTCCGACCGTTTGGCTCGTGGGCTCTCTACATTTATGGTGGAGATGATCGAAACCGCCAATATTTTACGCAACGCCACCCCGCGTAGCCTGGTGTTGCTGGACGAAATTGGACGCGGCACCTCGACCGTTGATGGGTTGTCCCTCGCTTGGGCCATCACCGAAACTCTACACGATGACGCCCGCCGCGCCGCAAAAACCCTGTTCGCTACCCACTATCACGAACTCACCGGCCTGGTGGAAGGCCTGGAGCACGCGGGCAATTTCCAGGTCTCCGTGCGCGAAGACGGCAAAACGTTGCTTTTTTTGCACCAAATTATCCCGGGTGCCTGTGACAGCTCCTATGGCATCCATGTGGCGGAAATGGCGGGCCTGCCTGCTGAGGTGGTTCGTCGGGCTCGCCGTATATTACTGCGCCTGGAAAAGCACCAAATCGACCCATCGGATCGCACCCAAACTGAACATTTATTACAAAAGCCCCAGACCGACCTCTTCGCCCCACCGAATGAAGACTGCGAGCTGGTCCTCAACGAGCTACGTCAGGTTAAACCAGAAGAGATGACCCCTCTACAAGCTCTAAGTTTCCTGACAGGAATTAAGGAACACTACAAGCTCTAACAGACTACAAATGCCCGCATTGTCTTTCCTCTGAATAGGACCAAAATATTAGCTGAATTTCAGCACCAAGGGATTATCATCTTCTTCCGTGCGACGGATTTCCAGTGTACGCGTCTCCGTAAGTACGACAGAGACGCGATTCCGTCGAATTGGACGAGGATCATATAGCGGAGATTTCCCCGAACCAACCTGATTGACTCTGGCCAGAGAGAAGGTTGGGCCTATGTCCAAATCCAAAGCGCTCACGATACGCAGGAACGTTCCTAAAGAAATAGAACTGCGACCAGAAAAAAACTTGCTTAGAATCGATTGTTCAATCCCATGTTCATGGGCAAACCGTTCCACAGTCCGTGAACGCTCCAACACCAGTTGGTGTAACACCTTTCGCACATATTGGACATCCTCGGATCCCTTGACGGCCTTCATACCCCAAAAGTAGGGCAATCCAGACAGATTGACGATTCGTAATATAATAATAATTATTAGATATTCGATGTCGAATATAAGAACGCTTTATTGATTGGAGATCGTTATGGACGAAACGAGGCCATTTCTTGTCACTACCAGAACGGGGGCCTTTCAGGTTACCATCCATGAACCTCAAGCCGTACCAGACGGAGGTTGGGAAGCGGCGTGGTCTGTCACACAACAGGGAGGTCTCTGTGTGGGCGGAGGGACCACCGTCTGTTGCGCAAGTGCAGAAGAGGTAATCTGGCAGGCAGAGGTCGCTGCGCAAGATGTAATCAATCGGAATTCCGTGGAGCGAACGGCTTAAGGAAAATCAAGTCCTGGTTTGTTTTTACAAGTTTTCGGGCTGTTGTCGTTTGCTCATCTAGGAGAAAGTCCACCGTTTGATCAATGCTGTCTAGCATCCCCACCGGGGAATGTCCTGCTCCTTCATAAACAAAATAATGGGATTGCGCATAAATTTCTGGATTGTCTCTCTCCAAGAATTTCCACAAACTGTCCGATTGAGAAATGTCCACCGTTTGATCCGCTGTGCCATGGTGAATTTGTAGTGGCGGTAGTTGGCTAGCAAATCGCGCAGGAGAACGACGCAACAATTCCAGACGCGCCGAATCCAGAGATAGGGTCCCCTCAAGCAAGGGCTGCACAATGGAAGAATCCAACGTGGTCAGACCTGGTAGATCCAAGTTATTTCCCGCTAAAAGGGAATCCACCACGTTGCGGACATAGTCGCCAAAGAAATCCGTAGGACCAAAATAGTCGACAATCCGATCGTAACGAGAGTCGCGCAGAGCAGAAAGCAAAGCCACTCCACCACCCCGGGAGAAGCCGATCACGCGCCGTATTGAACCAATTTTTGGATCCCCATTCTGAACCGCAAGCGATTCGGCGGCAGAGACTAAACGAAGGCCATCGAGCACATCACCGAACCAAGGGCTGGGAGTTCCCTCGGATGTCCAACTAGAGTCGCCATACTCCAAGGTTTCAGAACGGAAACTGGGGATGACGTGCACAAATCTTCCTTCTAGCCCAGAAGCGAGGGACATAATCGTGCTGAAATCATCCAGACTCACCCCATCGTCCCCCCAATGCGCATAAAGCAAAATCGGCAAGGAGTCGTCCAGGCTTGTCGGGAAAATCACGGCCCCATAATGGCGATATCCGTCAGAGGCGTGGGAAATGATCCAGATGAGGTTTACCTGGGAATTTTCCGTGGAGAAGGTGTCCTGCCAAAGGAGCTCGACATCGTTAGCGGCTAGATCGGACTGACTAAACTCCGCTTGGACTTGCGATAACTCCGCTGTAGTGGGCGTGGCAAAGAGAGAATCCAGCAGAACGGCATCCTCCTCTGCGATTGGATCGTCAGTGCCACAAGAATCCTGAGAACAGGAAACCAGGAAAGGCAAAAAACCAACCAGTAGGCCAATTAGAACTTTGTTCATTGTTATTCCTGGGAGAAGGGGGGGAGAGAGATTGAAAATTCTTGGGAAACCCTGGCGACCTTGGCGTGCGTATGCTGAATGAGGTTTTCCCATTGTGCAGCAGAAATTTCGTTTCGACTCAAAAGATCGCTCTTTGCAGGAGTCAAAGTCCAACCCGGGGTGGTAATTCTCGTGCACACCAGTTCCGCCAAACGCAAGGTGTCCGTTAAAGGAGATGGTCCCCCTGTTGCTTGTGAGTATGTGGCCACAGCCTGGACCATTTCGAGTGGGAATTTCCATTGGGCCAGGATTTTTGCGCTAACCTCTCCATGAGTAAAGCCAAAAGTTTCGACTTCCTGCTCCTCATCTTTTTTGGATGTAAGCCAAACGGAATGGTGCGCACAGGCATAGCTATACAGTGGGAGCAGACCAACGTCCCGTAGCAAAGCGGTCGTAAACGCGGCTGGTTGCTGAGGAACAGCTCCTTGTTCTTGCAAAACATCCGCAGCCAATGCTGCCGAGGTTCCCCTAAGCCAGTAACGGGTGGAATCTGCTTCTGCTTTCAGCGTTGCATTCATGGTTCCATGAAACCATTTGGCGACAAGAATGCGCATAATTCTTGGGCCGCCCAAACGAATGATGGCCTCTTGGACGGAAGTAATGCTTCGAGCCGCAGCAGATTCAGCAGAATTCGCATAAGCGAGAACATCCAATGTCAATGTGGGATCATGTTGAACGACATGAAACACATCGTCCACGCTGTAATGACTGGATAGAATGATATCCGTCAGGCGCATCAGGCTTACCGGGAATGGTTGAAGGCGCCCAATTTCTTCCTGCAATTCGGCTTCTGTCATGTTGCTCCCGCAAAGACAAAAAAGGGCGCAGGAAACCTGCGCCCAAGGATCAAATTATCCCATCTTCTTGTTCACCCAGGCCACTAGGTCCTTGACCGCAGTGACGGACTTATCAAAAGCCGCTTTTTCGTCTGCCGCCATTTTGATTTCGAAGACCTTTTCAACGCCGTTCGCGCCAATGACCACAGGAACTCCGCAATAAAGACCCCCATTCACGCCGTATTCGCCGTTCAGAGCCGCAGCAACCGTCACCACCTTTTTCTTATCCAAAAGGTAAGATTCGGCCATTTCCACTGCAGAAACTCCGGGGCTATAGAAAGCAGAACCGGTCTTGAGCATGGCGACGATTTCACCACCAGCACCAGCGGTACGTTTTGCCAGTTTGTCAAAAGTCGCTTTGTCCATCAGTTGTTTCAGAGGGATGCCTCCCACGGAACAGAAGTCATAGAGGCCCACCATGGCGTCGCCATGACCACCCATCACGATTGCTTGGACGGACTCTGCGGAGACGCCGAGTTCCATAGCGACAAAGCAGGCGAGACGAGCGGAGTCAAGAACTCCGGCCATTCCCACCACCTTGTTGGAAGGCAAACCAGAAACCTTTTGCATGGCGTAGACCATGGCGTCAAGCGGATTTGTCACCACAATGACGAAGGCATTGGGCGCGTTTTCCTTAATGGCTTTGGCGACTTTTTCGATAATCCCGAAATTGACATCCAACAGATCGTCGCGGGACATGCCCGGCTTGCGGGGCAGACCTGCCGTGACAATCACCACATCGGCACCCTTGAGCGCCGCATAATCATTAGAACCGGTGACAACCGCAGAGGTTCCCAGAACCAAACGACCTTCCATGATATCCAGAGCCTTGCCCTGGGGAACGCCTTCGGCAATATCAATGAGAACCACATCACCCAGTTGTTTTTGGGCGAGAACCAAAGCCATGGTGCCGCCAATTTGGCCAGCGCCGACGAGAGCAATTTTCTTACGCGACATAGGGATTCCTTTTAAAGAAACAGATGCTCAAATTGTATAAAATTTGCCGCCTCCAAGTGCCGCTTTGGGGGAAAACGGACGAAAAACGCCCATGCCACCTTACTGGATTTTCCCTATTTTGGGAAACCATGTTTCAACTCGCCATTTCTCCTTGTCCAAATGACACCTTCATCTTTGAAGGCTGGGTGACCGGGTGTACCCCTGGCCCTTCGATAGAGACACAATTTGCCGACGTGCAATCTTTGAACGAGGGGGCTTTGGCCAGCCGATGGGATGTGGTGAAGGTTTCCGCAGGAGTGGTTCCGCGGTTGCACGGATATCATGTTTTGCAGGCTGGCGGTGCCAT
>DATIQS010000286.1:0-2727 GCA_035470605.1 Fibrobacteraceae bacterium | reverse complement strand
ATCTCCATACTGATCATAGAAAGTGACAGATGATCGCAACGGTAGGCGATGATATACGATACGAGGATCGAAAAGAGAGGTCGCTTCAAAAATACGGCCATGTGGATCATAGAAAAGGCTAATCCCCGAATTGGCGCAACGCGCAACAGGAAGACCACTTTCAACGGCTCGGTAACGAATCAGATTGGCGTGCTGGCCCGGGGCTGTCGTACGACCGAACCAGCCGTCGTTCGTGATATTCACCACCAGTCGTGTGCCATTGGCCACCATGGTGCGCATGATATCTGGATAGGTGCTTTCATAACAGATGTTCGGAGTCCATTGCTGGGCTCCAAAAACAGGAAGATTTTTTCCTGGTGAAAAATCTCCTTCCCCTAGATCCACGTAATTGAGAATGGGCAGCAAATTACTGAAGGGGAGCGTTTCACTGAAGGGGACAAGACGGGTCTTGCGAAATTCTTTACGGACCCCCGATGGCCAGAAGATAAATGCGGAGTTGTAGAAATTGTATTTCCTTGGTGCTGGCCCTTTGCGGTCGAAATTCAAAGCCCCTAGGACGACGGCAATTTGGTGTTGTCTTGAAAAAGACCGAAATTGTTCTTCTTCATGGGGCCGTAACGTCAAAAAATCCGGCATAGCGGTTTCTGGCAAGACGATCAGGTCGAGAGAATCTGCGTGCAGAGTATCCATTAAGGTCCATGTCTTACGCATAACCGAGTCGAAATAGCTTTTGGACCATTTTCTGGTTTGGGAAATCGATGGTTGTACAAGAGCGATACGCATGGAGGCCCCCTTCGCAGGAAGGTCTGGATGCTGCCGAAGAGTCCAAGAACCCTGTCCCAATAGGAGGAAAAGGATACAGAGAGGAATCGGGATTAACCACCGGTGATGGGTTTTCAGAGCGTAAGCTAAGATCATGTTGGAGTAAAGCAACAAAATGGTGTACCCATACACTCCGATCCAGGCTAGCCCCTGAATGAGTTCCACATGATTTCCAAAGACATAGCCTAGGTGCCCCCAGGGAAAACTGATTTGGCCATAGCTCCGAATAATCTCAATTCCTGCCCAAACAAAAGGAAAAATCCAAATCAGAGAGACACCCGCCACGGAGTATCGGCGCAGTTGTAAAAAGATCCAAGCCCCCAAAACAAAAAAGAAAGAGAAGTAGCTGATCAACAAAAACAAGCCTCCAATAATGGCTGGAGGAGGTCCGACTTTCGCCACATTGAAAATCCAGTAATAACTCATGGAATGGAAAAGAATCCCAGACCAGAATGTCGCAAATAAGGCTCTGTCCGTGTTATGACGAAGTAAGGTTAAAAACCAAGGTGCGAGCAATACCAGTGCTGCGGGTCCCAAAGGTAATGGTGGATAGGCCAAAGCAAAAAAGCCCCATGAGATTAGGCTTGGCCAAAGGGCCTGACGACTTTGGGGATCACGCAGATGGCGTAAGCTCCATCGCATCAAGGTGATGAGGCCCCAGAGAAAGGCCGGTATGAGCGCCAAAAAGAAGGAGACCAAACTAAGTGTTTCATCCCTGAATTGATAATGCAGCACCACAAACAAGGATTGAGTTAAAATTAATAAGGAAAGCCAGCGGCGCCACCAGCCTCGCAATGGGGTAAAGAAAAGAAAGGCAATTGCCAAGATTGCATACAGCAATTCGGCAGGTTCAAAAGATAGGCGTTCCGTCGGAATAGGGAACTGCAACAGGGCAAAGGCGACCCACTGGGCGGCCACGAACGCCAGTGAAGGATGGGAGCGCATACGGGCAAGCATGATTAACCCTTATTCTGATGATGGAATATCAGCACAAACTCCCCTTTCGGGGGATGTGCGGAAAGATGTGCCAACAGCTCATCTGGTGTCCCGTGCAAATGCTCCTCGAATTTTTTGGTGATCTCCCTTAGTAGGGCTATGCGGATGTTTCCGAAAACCGTTTTGATTTCCTCCAAAAATTTATCCACGTTATGAGGGCTCGCATAGAAAATAGCCGTCTCTTCCGATTTCTCTTTTAGGCGCTCTAGAAGATGGATACGTTGGGCACTTTTTTTGGGGCTGAACCCTTCGAAGCGAAAATGATCCGTAGGCATACCGCTGCATACCAGAGCTGCTAACATGGCGGACGCTCCAGGAACTGGACGTACGGGAATTTCTGCCTGCAAGCTGGCTCGTACCAAGTTGAAGGCTGGATCGCTGATTCCTGGGGTCCCCGCATCGCTTACTAAGGCAATGTCACCCCGCTCCAGAAGATATTGGACATAACGTGGCGTGACTTTTTCCTTGTTGAAGTCATGATAACTTTCCATGGAAGTGCTAATGCCATAGAAGTCCAGTAGTCCCCGAGTATGGCGTGTGTCTTCCGCCAGGATGAGCGAACATTCTTTCAATACACGAACTGCCCGATAGGTCATATCTTCAAGATTGCCAATCGGAGTACTTACGATATAGAGAGTATAGGCCACGCAGAGAATGTAGGAATTCAGAGCCTAAGGGGCGTGCTTCTAAAAGTCGGCTTTGAGGGCTTTTCGAACGAGACTGATGCCTTCCAATGGAAAATAGGCAAAGCGGCAGGATGCTTACTTGGGGCTTGCTGGAAAATTGTTTTCGCGGTTTCAGGCCATGGCCAGCCAGCGCTTGGATGCTGAATAATCCTCATCGACATGCAAGATTGCACCCAAAATCAGCTTCTGGATGAAAAAAACGATGGGCACAAAAAGAAGCCGC
>DATIQS010000285.1:0-2774 GCA_035470605.1 Fibrobacteraceae bacterium | reverse complement strand
TAATGCCATGGGGTCCTCGCTCCCCCGGATACGCCCGGCGAGCGACTCCACCCAAATTCAAAAAGCGCTCCGAAAGCAAATGCTCCATATAAGCCCAAGCATTCGCATTGAGTTCACGTAATTTCTTACCAGCACGGACTTGGGATTGATGAAATTTTTGCGTATCAAGCACAATTTGGTACAACAGACGCTGTAACGGATTGAATTTACCACTGAGGGGCAATGTCCGACTGATATCCGAACAAAGGCTACCACAACGCATTCCAAAGTCCAACAAAAGCAACCGATTTTGGCGTAAAGGCTCATCACATTTAATGTAATGCAACGTACAAGCGTTGTCCCCCCCTGCCACGATGGTGGGAAAAGCTAGACCATCGTCACCCTGTGCTCGCATAAATGATTCCAACTGGACGAGAACGGTCCGTTCATTGTCATGGGTGGTCAGAGAACTCAACAAATCGAAAAAGGCTTCACGCGTACAACGTTGTGCGGAACGAGCCATCGCCAGGCGTTTTGGATCCAGAGAAAGTCGCTGCCGTAAATGCAAAGGAGCAACGCAACGCAGTTCCATCTGCGGCGACTCCTGCCGCAAAAAAGCCTGTAACCGATCTCGAAATTGAGCTGTGGAATCCGTCGTGAGGCTGTGTGTTTTGCCTGTCATGGTCGGATATTCATGCCAAAAAGCCATCAGATGCCGATGACGGCGCATCGCAGGGAGGCGCTTACGGAGCCAGTCCCAAAATTCAGTTGCAGGAAGAATTTCGGAAAAGCCCGTCAAGGAGCGCATCTGCGCCATGTTGGAGTCCTTCGGATCGGAAACGCCAAGCATGGCCCCATCCCAAAATTCCCGGTCCAAACGGCGTTCTGGAAGAAACAAAACTTCCCGCTGACGAGGATTCCGAGCAAAAGGATCCAACGCTAAAAAAGCCCCTGGTTGATTGACTCCAGTCAAATACAGAAAAGCGGGTTCCTGGACTCTTCGATCAAAGGTGTAAGCCCAGGGGTGTTCCGCACCTGGTGCCATAGGCACACCAGCAAATAAGCATAAAGAACTCAATTCCGAAAGAAGCTGTTTCCGACGCGTCGCATAAACCTTAGATGCCGACACGCCGAGTTGACTAGACAAGAAGACTTGGGAAAAGCGATGCTGTAATGGCGCGTTCACCGATCAGGCCTCGAAATGGTTCATGTAAGGAAGGGTCTTTGCCACCTCACGCACTTTTGGCAAATTGATGAGCAAGCCAGAGCGAGCATTCCAAGAGCCATCGAGAAACTGCCCTCGAGGGCCATCCGCAATCGTCAGCGCGATGGTCTCGGAGCCTAAACGCAATGAGCGCGTCTCCACGAAAAGCTCCATGTCCACACGGGGATTTGCCTCGATCCACGAAAGGAGCTTTTCCGATACCGCATGTTCAACCTTAAAGCAGGGGATGCCCAGAGACACGCAGTTTCCGAAGAAAATTTCCGAATAACTTTCGGCGATAATAGCCTCGATACCCCAGCGCATCAGGGCCTGAGGCGCATGTTCACGGCTCGATCCACAGCCGAAATTGGAGTTGGAGACCAGCACCTTGCTGCCCTGGTACGCAGGGTTGCGGAAGGGGTGCGTTTTGCCCTGCTTCTCGAGCGCTGAAATGTCGTCAGCAAAGGCGTTTTGGCCCAGGCCGTCAAAGGTCACGCATTTAAGAAAGCGCGCCGGGATGATGCGGTCAGTGTCGATGTCATTGCCGCGCACAGGAACACCCGTGCCGGTGATTTTGTCGATGATTCGGATGCTCATACGGTCCTCACATCCACCACCTTGCCCGCAATCGCGGCGGCGGCGGCCATTTCGGGGCTCATCAACAGGGTGCGGCCCGTAGGCGAGCCCTGGCGGCCCTTGAAGTTGCGATTAGAAGTGGAAGCGGCGATCTCGCGACCCTTGAGTTTATCCGGGTTCATGGCGAGGCACATGGAGCAACCCGCTTCACGCCACTCAAAACCTGCATCGATAAACACCCTGTCCAGACCCTCGGATTCGGCCAGAACCTTAACTTTCTGGGAACCGGGTACCACGATAGCACGGATGCCGGGCGCCACTTTTTTACCCTGAGCAATTTTGGCCGCTGCACGCAGATCACCGAGGCGACCATTGGTACAGGAACCGATGTAGACCACGTTAATAGGCACACCAACGATGGACTGGCCAGGGACAAAACTCATATATTCATAAGCCTCTTCCACCACCTGGCGCTCGGAACCCGCGAAGGACTCCACCGCGGGCATTTTGCCAGACACGCCGATGGCCTGCGCCGGAGTGATGCCCCACGTGACCATGGGCTCGATTTTAGAACCGTCGATAGTCACCACATCGTCGTAAGGGCAGCCAGGATCGGAAGCAACGCTCTTCCAGTAGGCGAGCGCCTGGTCCCATTCTGCGCCTTGAGGCGCATAGGGACGGCCCTTGAGGTAGTCAAAAGTGGTCTGGTCGGGGTTGATGTAGCCGCAACGTGCACCACCTTCGATGGCCATGTTGCAAACCGTCATACGGCCCTCCATGTTCATGGTTTCGATGACCGGACCGGCGAACTCGTAGGCATAACCGACGCCGCCATTGACACCGAGTTTAGCAATATAAGCGAGCGCGACATCCTTGGGCGTAACGCCAGGGCCAAGCTTGCCCGTGAATTCGATGCGCCGCACCTTGAGAGGCGACATAGCGAGGGTCTGGGTGGCTAAAACATCTGCGACCTGCGAGGTTCCGATGCCGAAGGCCAACGCACCAAATGCACCAT
>DATIQS010000284.1:0-2818 GCA_035470605.1 Fibrobacteraceae bacterium | reverse complement strand
CCATCGCCCCTCCGATGGGTGAAACATTCAGCGATATGTCTGCAAGGACTGCGAGCCACGCTTTTCTGCGGCCACTGGCTAGGGTGAAGGGAGCAGCAAAGAGCCTCTCACGATCAAGTGACAGACGGCGTGTTGCTTGGTCGTTTGGCTTCTGCATCGTTTTTTAGTGTAAGACCAAACGGAACACGGTGGTGCAAGCGGATCCCTGCTTTTTCGCCACTATAGTAAGCCCGCTTCAAAAATATTTTAAGAACTTTCCAGAGAACACATGCGAATTATCACAGAGGCTCTTGCCAGAGCCGTGGCCGCAGCATATCTTTTCCACGGAAACACCAAAACCGCCAAGGAGGCGTTACTGTGAAAATCCCCCCCCCACAAGATTCACCCTGCTTCTGAGCCTTGCGCTGATCACCTCTCCTTTTGCCGCTGATCTTCTGGTGCAAAGCCTGGACGAGCAAATGTCCAATACGAATCTTACCGTGGCCCGCATTCGAATTCAGAACACAAGTTCTGAACCCATCACCGGGGTCCGCCTTGAATACTACTACACCGCATGGAACTGCGGACTGACCTCTACCCCAGAACGCTATTGGACGGACAGCGCAGCGGTCTGGGCGGAACAAGGGGCCGATACCACGGATTGTTATCTAATCATCGACCTGGAAAACGACACCTTACCCTCTGGGGAGTGGTTCCCTAACGAGAGCGGCTGGTCCATTGGCCTGCACGACTCCGCGTGGACGACATGGTCCAAATCCAATGATTTTTCCCAACCCGAGTCCTCCGCCTTTGCCACGACGAACCATATCGCGGTATTCGTAAACGACACCTTGGTACAAGGGAGTCAGCCCTCGGGGCATGCCCCTTGGAATTGGCGCGATGTACGCATTCAGTCCTTCACCCCGGGAGCCCCCGACAGTTGCCGCGTGGAGTTGGTGAATCGGGGTTCTGCCACGGTGTCCCTAGCAGGGGCCGTGCTCCGTAGCCATACCGACACCCTATGCGTTTTTGCCGACAGCGTGTCCCTGGATTCGGGAGAGGCCCTGACCCTATGGCCCGAACGGGTGGATTCCTTGCGCGCAGGGGAATTGTGGCTGGAATGGAACGGCCGTATGGGCGCCTATGTACAATGGGGCGTCCTGGACAGCACCGTAGGCTATGCGGATGCGATCCTGCAAGGAGCCTGGAAGGGCGGGTGGGTAAGCACACGACGCACAAGCTATACCGAGGGGGATTTCTTCGGAATCCTGGCGTGGGAAGATGGCGACGCCCCGGACGAATGGAATCGCTACACAGCCACCGAAGCGGAGCAAGCCCAGGCCGGAACACTCCCAACGCCGGTGTTGCACCAGCATTCCGGCAACCTTTATTTGATGCCTGGAGATAGCACCCTGACATTGCACCTGGGCTGGGATATCGTGGCTGGTGTGGACAGCTACACCGTGGTGATAGCGGCGGATACAGCCTTCACGGATACATTGCAGACAATAGAGACAACCTCCACCTCCGCAACTCTGACTTTGGACACAGGCAACACCAGCATCCGGGTAGTGGCAAGAAAAATCAATTGGACGACCCTCACTGCAATTGTGACAGGCGATCCCATAACGACCCTGGTTGTCGACGTGTGGACCTCAGACGATGATGATGGGGAAGTCCTCCTTACCAAGGACAGCATTGCGGCAGAAAAAGACACACGCATGCTTGTGCCAGAATTTTCCTACGACTCCTCCTCTTTCTGGGATTCACCAACCTCCTTGTCGGATTCCGAATGGGATCCAGAAATTGGTGGGCGTTGCTCCTTTGTGGCTCTGGAACACCTGAACCACTATTACGGAGGGGATGTCACCCAGGATGAGATCAAGTTCTTTGTCAAAGGCGGGTTTCCGTTGTATAACGGAATCTATCCCGAATGGGCCCCTTATCTCTACCACCCCGCCTCTAGCTATAACGACGGAGGAAACTATCCAGAGACCTTCATTGCGGCCACTTGGTTATTGGGAGGCACCTTCCAGGAAAATTGGGCTTCCCATAATTACTTCCTGGACACACTCAAGGATTCTGTGGTCATCATGGACCATTTCCAGGTAGATCAAATGGTTCTGACTGGGAAAAACCTGTTATACTATGGTACAGGAGCGCCACCCTGGGACACAATTCAATCCTGCATCTTTGAAGGGAATCCCATTGTCGTTTTCACGGAGAATCCAGACCATGCGCAAACCATTGTGGGCTGTTTGGATTCAGGGGCAATTTGGGTGCATAATGGCACTTTAGGTGCTAATAATGGGGGTGTCCTAGCGTACGACACATCAAAATACTTTCATGGTAGCGATTCCATCGTAGCTTACTTCTACGTCAAAGACGCCTCGCAGGTGACCCCGCGAAAAGGGAACTCACTCATTGCCAATGAGACGGACAGCGATGGCGACGGGGTGCTGGACTTCGATGAGATCTATCGGTTCAAGACCAACCCTTACAGCACAGATACCGATTCCGATGGGGTGAGCGACAAGGCGGAGATCGCCTCCTATTCCATTTATCGCACCCTCAACCAGGCCGCCATGCTGGATTCCTCCTTGCTCATGCCCGATATCGATGGTGACAGTCTTCGTGCGGAGAGGGATCCAGACGCAGACGGGGGCGGGCTTATCGACGGCTCCGAGGATCTGGATCACGACGGGGTGCTGGATACGGACGAAACAAGCCCTTACGATTCTACCGACGATGCAGCGGTACTTGCTGCCGCGGGTCTCGATGATTACGCCCTGGTCGCTTTCGGAACCCTACGCCTAAACGACGGCGTACAGTGCCTAGA
>DATIQS010000283.1:0-4755 GCA_035470605.1 Fibrobacteraceae bacterium | reverse complement strand
TCTTGTTCATCGGCCCGCAAGCGCAATCCACCCTTCCTCCCCTCGGTTCGTTACCTCTCCGCAGTTGGGTTTCATTTCGCTCGCTGTGGTCAGCTCACGAGAGGACTTGCACCTCCTAGACTGCGCCCGTGACGGGCGCACCATAAAAAAACCGGCCAGCATTTGCTGGTCGGTTTAATTTTCTGCGGATGCGCGGACTTGAACCGCGATGCCATTGCTAGCGCTAGCACCTCAAGCTAGTGTGTCTACCATTCCACCACATCCGCGACGATCATTTCTGGGGCTGCTGCTGGCCTGGAGCGCCTTGTAGATCCGTAATTCCCTGGGGTAATACGGCACCCAAACCGGAAGAGGTTCGTTTCAGTTCTGTCCCTTGAATTTGGTTTTCATGCTGCATGGCAAAATACCCCAATGCAAGCACCACCGCCATCAGAGAAAAAGCAACCCAGCGAGTGAGCTTTTGAACAAAAGTGGCCGCTCCTGTTCCAGAAAAAGTTTGACTGGCCACGCCCGTGAGTCCGGCTAACCCACCCATTTTGTCATTTTGCAAAAGGACAAGAAATACCAGAAACACGCACAAAAAAATGTGCACAGCAATTAAAATCCAGAACAGAACGGGCATTAGTTCCTCACGCGAGTTGTTCGGCGGCTGCAACGATAGCAATAAAGGAGTCTGCTTTCAAGGCGGCACCGCCAATCAAGCCTCCATCGATATCTGCTTGTTTAAGAAGGCCCGCTGCATTTTCGGGCTTCATGGAACCCCCATATTGAATGGTAAGTGCGTCAGAGACCTTTTCTCCATAGAGTTCCTTCACCACAGAGCGGCAGTAGGCCTGGGTCTCCTGAGCTTGCTCGTCTGTTGCAACCACGCCAGTGCCGATGGCCCAGACGGGCTCATAAGCGATTACGGTATTCAGAGCATCCGCTTCAGAGAGATCAGCATAGGCTCCTTTGATCTGGCTGCTGAGAATCGCCTCCAGCTTGCCGCCTTTGCGTTCATCCAGAGTTTCACCAATGCAGATGATCGGTTTCATTCCGGCAGTTAGTGTCTTTTTTACCTTCAGATTGACGGTTTCGTTCGTCTCATGGAAATACTGACGTTGTTCGGAGTGCCCGATGATGATGTATTCCACACCGAGTTCTTTGACCATGTCCACCGAGACCTTGCCTGTGAATGCGCCTTGATCCTTCCAGTGAACGTCTTGCACAGCCAGTTTGACATTGGTGCCTTTTACCACGTCGGCGACCTTGGCCGTAGCCAGATAAGTCGGAGCGATGATCACTTCCGTTTTCTGGGTATTCTTGGCGGCCGCAACCACAGCCTTGGCCAGTTCCACAGATTGGGAAACGGTCTTGTTCATTTTCCAGTTGCCGGCGATGATGTACTTGCGCATGATAAACTCCTATGCAAAAGATTGAATTTCAAATTTAAAAATTCAGAGAACTCCCTTAACCACCCCAGAAAAGACGTAATCTGCCAGGGGATTGTTCTCCAGATTGTCCAACAACGCAAATTGGCAGAGAAGAATTTTGCCTTTGCCAAAGGAGATCATTTGTAAGTCCACACCATGGCGGAGTTCTCCTTCTTCAATGCTGATAGAACGCGCCATGATTTTGGCCTTTGGAATCTCGTTGAGAGACATGGAGGGTAAAATCGCAGAGGCAGTACAATCCAGAATAGAGCCTTTTGTGGCGGGGAATAGGCCGTTTTCATTCAGGTAATGGAAACTAGCTCCGTTGGCTCCTGTGGTAAAGTGTCCTTCCAGAGTCTGGTTGAAGGCACTACAGGAATTGAAGGCGTCGATATCGTCCTGGTTCATTTCGGAGATAATCAGACTTTTCCCTTCCTTGACAACACTGGCCAGACGGTCCAGGATGCTTTCATTCCAGGAGGACAGGCTGGATGTGAAAATCACCTTTTCTTTTCCAGAAATATGCTTCATAGCATCGGAGGAACTTTCCGATTCATCCAGGAAACAAACGGATTTCATTGCATCCTTGTACACGGGAGCCTCTAGAACCAAGAGGGGTTCTTTGGCTGAATGGAGAATTTCCCCGCTTGCAATCAAATCCACTTGCAGGGTCGCTGGGCCAATTTTACTCGGCGCGCTAATTTTGCATTCGCCTAATTGTGTGATTGTGGTAGAGGCATTTACCGTGCGTTTCTGGGTGGATAAGACTTTGCCTTGGGCATCCAACATCCGAATCACCACTTCCGCTTTTTCTGGGCGGTCGTTGCTGATTACTGCTAATTGAAATACGACTTCTGTTTTGGCTTTGACGGCCCGTTCCAATGCGGCAACCAAGATGCGGTTCGGTTTGGTGATTTCTTGTAAAAACGACTCGCAGCCCTTGCTGTCCCGGAATTCATTCACAAGCCCGCCCATGTCGGTCCCTACATCCGCCCACTGGTCCAGGAAGAACCCGCTGACTTGAGGATTACTTTGGAGGGCATTGATCTGGTCAATCTTGCTTTTGAGGGAAATTTCATTGGCGGCGGCCATAAATTGGGAAAAATCGGACCAGAGTCCTTTCCCGGGACCATCATTCACAAATGCCTGAAGCTGCTTGTTCAGAGCTTGCATCGCTTTGACATTCTTTTGAGCGCGGGAACCTTTCATGCGACTGGCCACGGCTGCCATATTATGAAGAAGCGAGTGATTGCGCAGAGTCACCAAAACTTTGCCATGAGTTTCTGACACGAAGGTTTGGTAGTCTTCCTGGAATTGGCTGTCTCCCAGCGTCAAATCAGGCACCTCAACGTCTTGTAGGTCTTTGTTACAATACTGCGTGAGAAATTGCGAAAGGGTCTGATTTGGGTTCATTCGTAAATGCAATCGATGCGATGGGAAGAGCGCCACCCGTTCATTGGTCACTCCCATGATTTTGCCTGTATCCCTTTTAAAGGTCTGGCAATTGTCCAAATAAACGCAGTTGATGTTGCTGAATACCGGACGCGTCTGGTCAAACTGATCCACGTTTTTCAATAATTTAGTCCCGTTTTCCAACATCATGGTTCCGTTCTCTGCACCTAGAACCCAGGCCACCACGGAGACGTGGGAACGCCCGTTTACGATGACCTCCTCGGTCATCTGGCGCACCCTATCTAAACCTTTTGTCGAAGAACGCTGGTTGTGAATGGGGAATTCCTGGAAGACCATGAGTCCCAACTCATCACAAATGTCCAGGGCGGCCTCGGAAAGAGGAGCGCCGCCAGAACGGATCACGTGGAAACCTGCAGAGCGAATCGCTTGTAAATCCTTGCGCAAACGATCTAGGTTCATATCCCAGAGACCGCCATTCTGGTCTTGCTGGCTGTAGCATAATCCTTGGAGACGGACGACTTTGTCGTTGAGAAAAAAATCACCTTTGATACAGTCGAATTTACGGAAACCGAAGCGCCGAAGGATCGGTAGAGATTTTTCCAAACAGATTTCGATTCGATAAAGATTGGGGTGCTCAGGGCTCCAAAATTCTGGATCTTTGAACCCCAGAAGGAGCTTCATAGAGTGATTTTCCTTCTCCAGTTTGATCTCCTTATCCATCTCATGGGCCTCTCCCCGTGGATTGACCACGATGAATCGGAGCTTCGCCATATAATTGCGCGGATTGGAAAAGGTTAAATCCAGAGAAATACGTTCTTGGTCTGGATTGGGCACCACTGTGCAGGACGTGATTATGGCGCGGTTGCCTAGAATTAGGCATATGGGACCGCAAATGCCGGCAAAGGGATAGTGGCTCCAAGGTAGGCCCACGGGGAGTTCTGCTGAGGAGGCAAAACGCTCTACACCTTCATCTTCTGCACGCCCTAAGTCCATTTTGCCGTTATTATCCGCCGTAGAAACGCGGATGACGAGCAGATTTTCTTCTCCCACTTTCACCGCTTTTGCCGTTTCCAACTGGAAAGGGGTGTAGGCACCGAAGTGCTCCCCTAGGTATTTTCCATTCAGCCAGACGGTCGCCTGGGTGGCAATGCGTTCAAAACGCAGAAAGATGCGTTTGCTGTTTTCGGAGGCGTCAATCGTAAATTTTTTGAAATAGTAGCCGACCAAGCCAGGCTTGTTGAACGCCTGCTCCCAGAGGTGCGGGACCTGCACCTTTTCGAGGCCTTCCGGGCAAGTCACATACCAGCGGTGGCTGAAACCGACTCCATCCGTGTCCCAGAGGAAATCCCATTCTCCGTTCAGATCGACGATTGTGCTCATAATGTCCTTTAATGGTCCTGCAAGATAGATAGGGGATCAATTTAGAAAAGTTGGGGCTTACTATGGAATACCCGACCGGTTAGGTGCGATCATGCGGAAGAATTTTGGCAAAAGAGACGGGACAAACAGTCTGCGTCCATCCGTTTGACGAGGGGTTTATCGCTGTGAGCCTAGATCAAATCGGCTGCTTTGTCGTATGGGAATTGTTTTGTGTTTCATTGGATTTATTTTCCCATAAAATTTGAACAATGAACCGTGAGGGAACAAGGATTCCAAACCAAACATAGGATTGCCCTCTAAAATGCGGCACGGGCTTTGCAACGCAGACGTCGTGGTGAACGCAGCACTGAGCTTCGCGAGGCGTTTGTTTGAACCACAGAGGCACAGAGGCTCTTCGAGTCGCGGCTCCTTGGCGCGGATTTCGTTGTAGATTGAGTCCATCACCAGGGGAAATTTGTAAAGAAAGAATGTTTGGGGTGGTTCTAGACCCACCCCCGCCCTCCACCCTGTTGGACGAATGAAAGCGAATCCATGCACCAAATTGCTATGT
>DATIQS010000282.1:0-2527 GCA_035470605.1 Fibrobacteraceae bacterium | reverse complement strand
CTACTTTGACGAACTGGGTCTTCCAAGGCTTAGTATGGCGAAGTAGCCCAATTTCTTCGAACCGCCGTATGCGGACCCGCTTGTACGGTGGTGTGGCAGGGGAACGCGGAATCAATATTCCGCGCCCCTATGCCGATTATGGAGCGCTCAGCACTGGCGCCGTTTTGGAGGTGCAAATGCTCCCGTAAGCCGACCAAGGCGAGCGGGTAACATTCAGCAAAGCTTTCGTGGTCAAAGGTCAGGCGGTGTAAAGCTGGATATCGTGCAAGGAAGGGTTGCGTCTTCCCGGGAAAATCCAACCTCACGCCTGAAAGGGCAACACCGATTCCGATGGAGTAGGAAGTCTGCAGAGGCCGTAGAGCCGTAAGACGAAGTGCCGAACGTGATATAGATCTTGATTTCATGTCCGCTTACAGACGCCTCGAAAGAGGGCCTACGTTTGTGTGGACAGGGAGAAGCCCGATGTCATCATGCGGTGTATGAAAGACGGAAATGGCGGCAATCGGATACGAACGGGCGTAAGCGATATATCACGAACCTCCGTATGCGGACCCGCGTTTACGGTGGTGTGGCAGGGAAACGCGGGATGCTGATTTCTCGCCCCTATGCCGATTTCTGTTCGATGGCTCTCGGAAAAGATCTTCGTTTTACTTATAATGAGACAATCCATTTATTTAAGGAGATTCTCATGTTATCCCTGAAGAACGTCTTTCTTCTTTCGGGGGCTGTCCTTTTGGCAGCTTCCTTCAGCTATGGTCAATTCGGTGTTAAAGCCGGTATAGGATTGGGAGGGATTCACGGTGATTCGTATGTGGAAGATGCCATCGACGGCTATATTCCTTGCCCAATGGTGGGTTTCACTTATCACCTGACATTTGGCCCTTTTGGCGTGAAGCCGGAGGTTATGTTTGTCCGGAAGGGGGGCTCTGGTAGTGATTATACCCTCTCCGCCTGGTATGTCGATGCTCCTATTTTGGCGTCCTTTTCCTTCATTCCTACGTTGTCTCTGATCGCTGGACCGTCCTTTGGTTATTTCATCACAGGTTCAGAAACGGTGGATGGGGAGTCCTATGATATTGAAGATGCCGCTCCACTTAACATTGGCGCCGTTGTTGGTCTACAATTTATGCTGCCCATCGCTGGCTTGGGGGTGGATGTTCGTTATCAACGCGGTTTTACGACTATGGATGATAACGGAGATTTTGACATGATGAGCGACAATATGGCCATCACAGCAACCTATCTCTTTTGATTGATACGGAATGATATACTGCCGGGGAATTTTCCTTGGCGTTTTTTTATGCCTTTCGGGTGGCCTCCAGCCGTGCATAGACTTGAGCATAGAGGCCGATTTGGCGGAGCAGAGAGGCGAAACCGTTTGCTCGGGAAGGGGAGAGACCTACTTGCAACCCGATGTCTTGGAAAAATTCTGCCCGAGCCTTCAGAATTTCTGATGGCTTTTGTTTGTGATAGAGGTGTAGAGCCAAGGCTCCGAGGCCTCGTGAAAACAGAGGATTTTCATCACCGGCTTCCGTGTCCATGTGAAGCCATAGGACCCCGTCGCGGAATTCTGGCACAAGAAACATTCGTGCCGCGCATCCTTTCACAAGAAATTTTTCATCCCGTAGTCTCGGATCCATGCCGGGATGTTCTCTGGCTAGTTGCAGAATCCATTTCCACTTGTCGTCTGGGTGCTGAAAGGTGGCAAATTTTCCGCGGATTTCGTTTTCCCTCTCCGCAATGCTGGGAATTTTTTCTTGATCCATAGATTCAAAACCCCATTAACGAGCGCATACGCCAAAGCAACATCGGCGAACCAATCAAGGTGGAAAAGAAAATGCGAGGAAGGGTCCGCTTTTGTGTCGGAATTTTGGCGATACGGTTCGCGGCATCATTGAAAACGCTATCGGGAATCGAGGCAAAGGCCGCCTTGGCTCGGGATAGACGTTGATGGGTTAATCCTTGTTCCCGCATCCAATCGTTGTGTAAATTGGCCTCTATCGCTTTGCGATGCTCTTGTGAAGAGGCACCAAGCCAGTCCACCACCGCCTTCGCAGCTAGGGTCCCGCCTTTCATGGCTTCAACAATGCCCGAGCGACTGATGGGATTGACTTGACTGGCGGCATCGCCCGCTTTGAATAGACCATGAGCCGCTAAAGCTCCTGGACCCTGGCCGCAGGCGATTGCTCCTCCATAGAATGGGGAACAGGGACGCCCCGGCCAGCGATCTGCAAGCCATTGCTGGAGTAATTTTCGAGGAGATGCCGTTTTCAGGTGCTGCTTGCCGATGACGATCCCCACGTTGACGGAGCGTTCTCCTCTTGGAAAAACCCAGCCATATCCACCGGGGAAACGGCTTTGGCTGAAACCAAGTTCAATAAGACCTTTCGGGTAGTCCACCTGATCTAGCAAGGTAAAGACAGCGGGCTCAAGGTCATAGGCTCCATTCTCCAGAGAAGCGAGGTTAGGGTGCTTGCGCGTTAATTTGTTCCCTGGGCCACTCGCATCCACAACAGCCCTGGCTTGA
>DATIQS010000281.1:0-3482 GCA_035470605.1 Fibrobacteraceae bacterium | reverse complement strand
GCCTCTCTTTTAATAACCTTGCGCTCTTTTTTAGAGCCTCTCTCAGGAATCAAGTTGCACGTGCGCGACACTCTGAAATCTGGAAGGTGGGGCCTCTACCGCTGATTCTACTCAGGCCCGAATCAGGGGGCGTGGAACGTGACCGGGATCAAACAGCCAGTTTAATTCATAGGCTAAAATTTTATTTTTCCGCCAAGAGCCTATTGCCTGTCGATTGTAAAATTACCGTTTGTCAAATTGAATCCATGGGGTACAAGTTGAAGATCCGAGGCCTCCTTTTTGTTGTTTTGTTCTTTTCTGCCTGCCTTTGGGCGCAGGATCCTGTCCAACCATCACCACCGGAGTCTACAGCTTCACCAGTTATTGATTCTGCTTTGAATCAACCAGACGCTACTGCAAAACCGGAGAAACCCATCATGGATACGGTTCCTCAGGCACAGACAACATTCAGCACGGAAGCAAATCCAATTTTGCCAGAACCAATCATCACCACGGTTCCTACGAATTCAGAATTTCCCACCCCCGGCGCAACAACTCCATCCGCAGGCCTTAAATCAACATCAGAGTCTTCAATCGTTACTGATTCTGCATCCAATCAGCCAGAGACTAAAAGCACAGCCATTGATACAACTGTCCAACAGCAGGCAAAGCCAAGCACGGAAGTCCGCCTAGTTTCGCCAGAGCCTGTCGTCACCATAGTTCCGCAGAGCCCAGGACCATCTCCAACTGTCAGCACAGACCAATCCACCGGCGTAAAAGTTCTTGCGATTTCCACCTCCCAATCCCCCATCAGGAAAGGCAAGCCCAATATCGCTGTTCTGGAGTTTACAGGCAGCTATAAGGTATTCACTCGTGAAGAAATTCAGTCCATCACTAATCGCTTCGAAACAGAGTTGATGAAGACAGACTCCTTCACCGTGCTGGAACGCCGCAATATGGATGCCATTTTATAGGAGCAGGGTTTCCAGCAGACGGGTGCATGCAACAGCGCGGAATGCCAGGTACAAGTGGGACAATTATTGGGGGTGGATCTTATCATCACCGGAGATGTGTCAAAGGTCGGAGACATCATTAGTTTGAATGTAAAAATGGTGGATGTGGAGAAAGGGAACAACGTATTGAGCCATGTGATCGACATCAAGGGTGAGCTTCAGGACGTATTGAGGGGCGGATGCTACGAGATGGCGATGATCTTCAGCGGAAAGAAAAAGCCGGAAAACGAGCGAAGCGTGCTGACCGCAGAGAAGTCCAGCGTGTGGCCATGGATTATTGGTGGGGTCGCCATTGTAGGCCTGGGCGTGGGCGGAACCGTCCTATACCTGAACATGAACAAAGACGAAGGAAAGACCGATGAGTATGACATCCAATAAACAGCTTTTAACAAAATTCGCCCTTTCCCTTTTCATCCTTCCCTTTGTGGGTTGCTCCGCGTTGGATAACGGTTCTGAAACAGAGGAAATCATTAACTACCACATCAACCTAAATGATGCTGAGTTAACCAACGCGGACAGTGTAACCATTGATGTGTGGCAAGGCGACAACCTGGACGCGACGCACCAGACTGTTACAGATGGGATCTCGGACGGGGAGGTTGTTCCTCAGTTCAATGTTCCAGACAGTATGGATGTTACCATGTTGGCTCGGGTGTATTTAGGAGGCAATATCGTCGGTGGGCTCCTTCATTCGTTTGTCGCTGGGAATCGCGTAAAGGCAAAAAGCCTTTCAGAAATGGATTTTACAACGGAACGCTATGCGGGTATCTATGACACGATTTCTGTGTTATCAGATTTTACCTCCTTGGGCTTCACCACAGCATCTTGCTCTGTGGATGGGGCTAACGATGCCGGGAACTGTGCCCTGTATTTTGCTGACTCAGGAAGTTATGTGTACACTGTTTCTTTCTCGGACGACATTGGTCATCGGTTTTATGAGGGGATGACAGTGCATGTTCTGCAAGGCTCTCCCACCATCGCTGGATGTTCCGATTTGGAAGGGTATATTAACAATGCTGTTTCCTTTGGTATATGTGGTGCCACCGATGCCTATACGAATGGAATTACTGGCGGAATTGTGATGTTCAAGTGGGACTATAATGGCGATGGAGTTGACGATGATTCTTCTTCAGTGGACACTGTTTTCAATCATCCATATCCAGACAGTAGTGCGGATACAACCTACACGGCTAAATTGACGGTGAGGGACAATGACGGGAATGAAGTCACAGCAGCGCGTACTGTCTATGTGGCAAATCGGGCGCCAGCCCTTGCGCTGTCGGCAAGTGACGTAACGCCAGTGATCACGCAAACGATTACTTTCACCGCGACCCTCACCGATGCAGATAGTAACCAGATCGATAGTCTGTGGTGGGATTTGGATGGAGACGGCGCGTTCAATGATGCTGCAACATTGACTGGGGTGACGCTGCGTGATTCCTTTCCCGATACGTCAGGTGGGACGTACCGTGTTGAGGTCAGGGCAAAGGATGTTTGGGGACTTTACGACACGGTCGGAGTCACCATTAGGGTTTCGGCAAACAGAGCTCCTGTTTTGACCGTTATCGCGGATGATCCTGTTCCAGATGTTGGGCAAACAGTTAGTTTGAGTGCGGCACTCTCAGATTTAGATAGCAACCAAATCGACAGTGTTTGGTGGGATTTGGACGGAGATGGAATATATGAAACCGTGCGAAGTGTTGCAGAAACACTTTCTTTCAGTGTCCCGTCAAGTAATGACACAATACGCGCCTATGCGGAAGATGCATGGGGCTTAAAGGATTCCGCGATTTTCGTTTTCGGATTTGTGATAGATTCTCGAGATGAAAATTGGTATCGCATCGTCAAAATTGGAGATCAAATATGGATGGCAGAAAATTTGAACTACGATACCTTGAATGGCACGAAAAGCTGGTGCTACAACAATACTGACAGCTACTGCACGACCTATGGTCGCCTGTACACTTGGGATGCAGTAATGGCCGGATCGGAATCAAGTGAGAAATCGCCAAGTGGGGTAAAGGGGATCTGTCCAGAAGGGTGGCATGTCCCAAGTAGTGCAGAATGGGATACCTTGGCCAATTATGCAGGCGGTGAAGATTCGGCACAAATTAAATTACAAGCAGTTTCGACTTTATGGTTAACGAACACGGGAACCGATCTATATGGTTTTTCCGCTCTGCCGGGAGGCTCCTACGACGGATCGTCCTTCAACTACGTTGGTAACTCTGGTTATTGGTGGACGGCTACGGAATCCTTTTCCACATATGCGTTTGCGCAACTCATACAGTCTTACTACACCTATGCAAACCAGTCCGCGAAGACTTCTGGATTTTCACTCCGGTGTGTCCAAGATTAGGTGTGACCAGACGAACGCAGTGAGACTGGGCACACCAGTTACAGCTCAATGTGTTCTTGCTATGACAAAGATGATGGCAGGCCCATCAGGAAAGACCCAGCCAGAAGGGATTTCCTAAACCACCCTTTGGT
>DATIQS010000280.1:0-4017 GCA_035470605.1 Fibrobacteraceae bacterium | reverse complement strand
CTCTTGGGCGGTTTCAACCCGTGCTGGCGATCAGCCGCGTAGCGATTGGACGAATATCCGGTGGACGTTTGAAGGGTTCATGGATTACGTGCGCTCTGTGCCTAATGGACGCGCGGTCATTTGCGTGAACGTCGCCACGGGGTCTCCAGAAGAGGCTGCGGAATGGGTTCGTTATGCGAATAAGGTGAAGGGCTACCATATCCGGGATTGGCAGATCGGGAATGAAAATGATGGCGATTGGGAGGAGGCCGGCCCTTTATCTGCCCGGCAGTACGCTGCGAAATTTCTTTCCTTTTCCCGGGCGATGAAGGCGGTGGACCCCTCGATCCACATCCACGGTCCTCTCCATAGTTCTGACGAGTTCAATATCAAGGGGGACGGTCTTTATTCGGGGCATAGTTGGATGGAAACGTTCCTGCAGGTGGTCGGTGAGGCTGAAAAGCGCGACCACAAGACATGGTTGGACGCGGTGGATTTTCATACCTATCCCTATTGGACATCGACGCGGGTGGAGGCGCTGGGCATGTTGCGGGGGAGTGCTCGTCCCGGCCCCTGGATGGATACCCTGGCGAAGTGGATGGCAACATACTTGCCGGATGGCGGAAAACGCGAGGTGCACATGTCGGAGTTTTCCTCCACGGTGGTGGCCTCTTCCCAGACCTTGCGGGCAGTGCAGGCCTCTTCTGTCCTTCATCTGTTCGCTCAATTCCTGGTGCGTTTTGGCGATCGGGGCCATGTTTTGCCGTGGGATACGTACGGCAGCCTCCAGAAAGGACCGGATGGGACTTATGGGAGTCTTCGCATGGCAAATTTGACCCCGGCGGGCAGTAAAAGCTCTTGGGGCAACTACACCCCTTCCACCCAATATTACGGCCTGCGTCTGGCGTCCCAAGACTGGGTGCGCGAGGGCTTACACATGTTGCCTGTGCAGGCGTCTGATAGCGCTGTGCGCGCCTTTGCCTTGGGGAATGGGGATACAACACGCATTCTGCTGATCAATTTGTCCGGGCGTGAGTTACCGGTGCAGGTCTCTCGCAACGATGGCCTTCGAGTCGCGGGCCAGGTTTTTCTGTTCAGCGACGCGAATTATCTGTGGCAGGGCGATGGTCAGGATGCCTTTGCCAATCCGGGCATGGGCCCTTGGTCCAACCGTTTTTCCTCGAGCGCCTCGGTGGACGTGCAACTTCCCGCCATGGGGATCGCTTTGGTGAGTTGGGATCCGACGCCTCCAGAAGCCAATCCGGTCATTGGAACGCATTATGCGTTGCGTTCCTCCACGCTTCTTCCCGGAGACACCTTGACGTTCTGGGGCTCCTTCCGCCAGGACCAGGGAAGTTTGCTCAAAGGTTCCTATCGCTGTCCTCCCTTTGTGAACAACATGGAACTCCAGTTTGCCGATGGAGTCCCAGGGGGAAGTCAGGAGGGTGTTTTTTTACAGATTTCCATTCCTCGGAATGCAAAACCAGGTCCCTATCGTTTGGGATTGGAATTGGAGGGAGAAGGGGGGGAAGGTCTTGCTGAAGTCTTGAAATTCCGGGTGCGCGGCAGCTATCGCACGGTGCTTGCTCTGGCGGATTTCAATGGCAGCGTCGCTGATGTGGACGAGGACTTCTATACCTACGCACATGGGGAGAATAGCACTTCCATTACCCCAACCTTGCAGTCTGGATTGCCTCCTCAGGGTGGATTCTTGAAAGCGACGTTCCACATTGAACAGCCTTTGGGACAGGGCTGGCCAAATTTTGCGGCCCTCCATTTCCCGGTGCGCCTGGACCAGATGGCCGGACAGAACATCCCTGGGGTACCCAAAGGAACGGTGATTGCGGGGGTGGTGTTCGATTATGCCTGTCAGCACAGCAATCCGGATGGGTTCTTTGAATTCTACGCCCCCAGCACGGTCGTTACAGATTACGACGAATTTCGCATCCCGTTGCGCAATACTCATGGAAATTGGGTGCGCGATACCGTGCTCTGGTCGCAGATGAATCAGGAGGGTTGGGGAAAGTCCATGGGCGCATTGGATGCCACCATCATTAAAGAGTTGGAGTTCCGGATTCGAGGAGAAGGCGATGGCGAACTTCGCTTGGACAACCTTTTTTTGCTGGCAGAGGATGGGAAGGAAATTCCCTTACCCGAAGGCTTGCGCAGAATACGGTAGCTTTGGGGCTTGATGGCCGTTGGCGGATAAATTGAAGCCTGTGTTTTTTGCTGGCGGATTTTTTGACAGGATGGATTGGATGGATGTTTTGAACTTAGATCCTTCAATTGTACACGATCCTCCTTGTGTACAACTGCGGTCGTTATTACACAAAAAAAGACCGGGCCAGCAGGCAACTGGACCCGGTCTCACGGAACGGAGGAAGACCTGTCAATCGAATAATTTCAAAACGGAGCTTGGCAGGGAATTTGCCTGAGCCAACATCGCGGTGGATGTTTGGGTTAAAATTTGGTTGCGAGTCATCTCGGTTGTCATTTGTGCGAAATCCACATCAGTAATGACGGAATTTGCGGCTTCGGCGTTGCTTTTTTGGGCGGATAGATTACTCATTACCGCGTCCAGTCGATTCACAATTGCACCGAGTTCGGATCGTGTGGAAGAGATTTGATCTATGGCCTGATCGACTTGACTCAGGCAGCTAGAAATGTTCGATGTATCCATCAGATTGGCGCTGACGAGAGAAAGTGCGCCAACCGTCGTTGAATCAATGGCGATTTGGAATGTGTCGATTCCAATCGCATTTCCCACTCCAATGTGTATTACGGAAGGTCCTCCTGTAGAGCCAAAGGATTCGGATGTTCCAGACAGCAGGGGAATTCCATTATATTCTGTACTGTCGGCAATGCGCTCTAGTTCTTCTTTGAGGGACTGGAATTCTACATCCATATAGGAGCGTTCCGTCGTCGTGAAGGTATCATTCGCGGCTTGTACCGTCAGTTCGCGCATTCGTTGAAGAATCTCCGAGACCTCCGACAGAGCCCCATCGGCGATTTGAATCAGTGAACTGGCATCCTGCGTGTTTCGGGTGACCATGTCGCTGCCACGGATTTGGGAACGAAGTTTTTCAGAGGCCGTCAGATTGGTTGGGTCGTCTGCGGAACAATTTACGCGCAATCCCGTGCTGAGTTGCTGAATCGCCTTTTGTAGGCCTTGGTCTGCTTTGTATAAGGAGTTTTGTGCGACCAGGGATTCAATATTATGATTGATTCGTGTCATCGAGTCCGTTCCTTGAATGGTTTGAGCCATTCCTCTGTCAGGTTTCCATACCTGCAGCGCTTAAGGCAAAGAGCGTGCCAATTCTTCCCAACGTGAAAAAACGGTGATTTTGAAAAAATTTCAGGCTTTTTGAAAAAAAGAATTGGCTTTGGAAAATATTACCCGGCAACATCTTCCTTGTGCAGGGAGCTCTTTTCGCTATCTTTGCTGCTGGTTTGAACCATGTCCAAGCACTCCTCCCATCGTTTTTTCAAGTTGCGTCTGATTCGGATTTGCCTATGGGCTCTCCTGATTCTTTTTTTAGTTCCCTCGTTGCAGCTTCTGGCTTATCGTTGGATCGATCCCCCTTTCACCGGGTTGATGTTGGAACGTCATTTTGGAGAAAATGGAGGTCGAGTGCCCTTACATCATTATTCTGTGAATCTGGAAAGGGTGTCTCGGAACATGGTTTTTGCGGCCATCGCCTCAGAGGACCAGAATTTTTTGGAGCACGGCGGTTTTGATCTGGAGGCCATTGGGAAGGCAATGAAATACAATCGACGCAATCGCCACAAACGAGGTGCGAGTACTATCAGCCAGCAAACCGCAAAAAATGTTTTCCTTTGGGAGGAGCGGTCCTGGGTGCGTAAGGGTTTGGAACTTCCCTTGACTTTGGGTATCGAGGCGTTTTGGCGTAAGCGTCGCATCCTTGAGGTTTATCTGAATGTTGTGGAACTCGGACCGGGCGTCTTCGGTGTGGAGGCGGCTTCTCAATACTGGTTCCACGTCCCGGCTAGGCGTCTTTCTTTGCATCAGGCGGCGCT
>DATIQS010000279.1:0-6082 GCA_035470605.1 Fibrobacteraceae bacterium | reverse complement strand
CAAGGTGCTGCTGCTGGATGAACCGATGTCGGCCTTGGATGCCAAATTGCGTCTGGAAATGCAAGTGGAACTCCGCGCACTACAGCAACGATTGGGGACCACCTTTATTATGGTGACCCACGACCAGCAGGAAGCTTTGAGTGTTTCGGATCGCATTGCGGTGATGAATGCGGGAAAGATCGCTCAATGCGGTTCTGTGCGTGAGGTCTTTGATCATCCTCATACGCGTTTTGTCGCCGACTTTCTGGGGACGGAAAATTTTGTGGAAGGCGTGCGGGTAGGGGAATATCGAGTGCGTACCCCGTGGGGCGAATGGACCTTGGATGAGCAGGTTCCTTGGGAAACTGGTTTTTTGACGATCCGTCCAGAAAAGATCCGCTTTGCCGATCCTGGGACGCCGGGGGCTTGGTCGAGCGCCATTGCGAATGCGGTGTACCGTGGCGGTTATCAGGTGCTGTTGTTGGAAAATGGATTGCGAATCGAGACGGATGCCCTGGTACAATGGCGCCGTGGCGATGAGGTGACTGCGTTTTGTCCTGCAGATTCCTTGGTGGCTCTTCATGGATGAGTATTTGGTTTATCATGGCGAATTGATGCCAGCCCATCATCTGTGGCGACGAGGTTTCTTTTTTGTGCTGCCTGCGGTGACTTGGATTTCAGCATTTTTGGTGTTGCCTGGGCTGATGCTGGTGGCGGTTGCCTTTGCCCAACGTGGGGAGTATGGAAATATCGAGTGGACCTTCACTTGGGAAAATCTGCGACGCCTGGCGGGATATGACCTTTTTGGCTGGTCTGCGGATAATCTCTGGATTTTGGGACGGAGTCTGTGGGTTGCTTTGATTGCCACGGTGCTTTGTGTGCTTGTCTCTTATCCCTTGGCCTTCTTTCTAGCGGGTCGCCCCAAAGAAACTCGACAAACCTGGATGGTTTTACTGCTGATTCCTTTTTGGACGAATTTGGTGATCCGTACGTATGCTTGGTTACTCGTATTGGCGCCGGAGATGCCTCCAGCGAAACTGTTGTCTGCATTGGGATTGCTGCAGCCGGGGTCGCCCGCCTATCCAAGCTCTGTTGCAGTATGGTTGGGGATGTTGTCCTCTTTCCTTCCCTTTGTCGCTCTTCCCTTATACACCGCTGTGGAAAAAATTGATTGGGCCCTCGTGGAGGCAAGCCGGGATCTCTATGCGGGCACTGTGCGCACCTTCTGGCAGGCGATTTTCCCGCAAACCCTACCAGGAATTTCGGTGGGAATTACGTTGACTTTGGTTCCGGCGATGGGCATGTTCGTTGTGCCGGATATGCTGGGCGGGGCTCGTTATATGCTAATTGGCAATTTGATCCAGCAACAATTTGGTACGGCACGGGATTGGCCCTTTGGCGCCATGCTTAGCCTGGCACTTATGGGGTTGACCTTATTGACGTTGATGATGGCGCAACGTAAGCGTCGCAATTCATCGCAGAGGATGGCTCGATGAAAGCTCGTTTTGGTTTTTTGGATGTCTTTTCTGTGGGCGTATTTGCGTTTCTGTATTTGCCTTTGCTGTGCGTGGTGATGTTTTCGGTCAATGCGTCCCGCCTGGGACTGCAGTGGGGCGGTTTTACCTTGCATTGGTATGCTGATTTATTTCGAGATGAATTGATTCAACGGGCGGCGTTAAACACTCTGTTTCTGGCGGTTGTATCCACGGTAATTTCTACGGTGTTGGGGACTTGCCTCGCCTTGGGGATTCAGCGGCATCATTGGCCGAAACGCACTGGGAAAATGCTGGAAATTTTGCTGAATATTCCGATTGTCACTCCAGATATCATCTTCGCCGTGGCATTGGTGATCGCTTTCAGTGCTTTGCGTTTAGTGAGTAGTCTCTTCGAGCTGGGAATGCCCACGATGATTATTGGCCATGTGGCGTTTCAAATCTCCTTTGTCGCCCTAGTGATCCGCGGTCGTTTGCAGATGATTGGCCAGGATTTGGAAGAGGCTGCTTTTGATTTGTATGCGGAGTACCCGCGTATGCTTTGGACGGTGGTAATACCTTTACTGAAACCGGCGATTTTGGCGGGAGCTGCATTGGCCTTTACGCTATCTCTGGATGACTTTGTGATCAGTTTTTTCACTGCAGGTCCGAAGTCCATTACTTTACCCATCTACATCTATGCTGCGGTGCATCGTGGGGTTACTCCAGAGATCCACGCGTTGAGTACACTGGTGATGCTGATGACGATCGCTGCTGTGACCCTGATGCAATGGATGACCCGGCATAGTGACAAAGAAATTAAAGCCTGAACCTCATCAAGGAGATCCCCATGACCCAACAACCCCGGTTTCGTTTTCTTCGCCTATTGGCACTGGCGCTCTTCCTTTGCGCAGGGCTTGTCCAGGCGGCTGGCGAACTGCGCGTTTACATCTGGTCGGAATATATCGACCCGAAGATCGTACAGGACTTCGAGAAGAAATTTGGATGCAAAGTGATCCTTGATTTGTATGAGTCTAACGAGGAGATGATGGCGAAGCTACAAGCCGGTGGTGTGAGTCAGTATGATATTGTGATTCCCTCGGATTTTGTGTTGCCCAGCATGATCAAGTTGAGATTGCTCAAACCTTTGGATAAGGCGGCGATTCCCAATATGAAGAACCTAAAGGAGAAGTTCCAAAATCCTCCCTATGATCCTGGGAATAAATATTCCGCTGGCTGGCAGTGGGGTACGGTAGGGTTAATGTATAACAAGGCGATGCTGCCGGATTTCAAACCGAGCTGGGCGATGATTTTTCAGTCCGAAGGGAAGAAGCGTCCGTTTGTGCTGATCGATTCTGAACGTGAAATGATCGGGATTGCGTTGAAGTATTTGGGCTTTTCTATGAATACGTTGGATAAACCCCAACTAAAGGCTACTGCGGATTTGTTGATTAAGGCTAAAAAGAACGCCAACTTCTTGGGTTTTGAAGGAGGCGTGGGCGGCAAGAACAAAGTGGCTGGCGGAACGGCCAGTATGGCTTTGGTTTACAGTGGTGATGCGATTCGTGCGATGGGTGAAGATCCCAAGTTGGGCTTTGTCAATCCTTCTGAGGGAACTGTGGTGTGGGTCGATAACATGGCCGTTCCGGCTAAGGCGCCGCACTCAGACCTGGCAATGAAATTCATCAATTTCATTTTAGAGCCGAAAGTGGGCGCCCAGCTTTCCAATTTCAACCAATATGCGACGCCCAATGCCGCGGCTATGCCTTTTATCACCAAGGAGGATTTGGCGAATCCCGCCATCTATCCCGATGAAACCACTATGAAACGCCTGGAATTCATTAAGGACCTGGGTAAGGATAACCGTCTGTTCTCCGAACTCTGGAAGATTGTGAAGACGAGATAATTCCGTCCATTTCAAATAAGGAAAAAATCATGAGAAGAAACCTGCAGAAGTCGCTACAAGAAGTATCCTGGATCAATGAGGTGGTCAGTGGTTTGACTCCTTTGAGCCAGGAATTGCGGCAGAAGCTGGTTGAAAAAACCGTCGAAAATTTTCGCGACCATGTCAACAAGGGTTTCTTGGAACACAGAAAGTCCGCAACCATCGCTGGGGACTTTGCGGTAACGGAATGGACGGGCCAGGGCTCTATCCTGGTGGATGTCATGGGCCGAGAGTTTATCGATGCGTTGGGGGGGTTCGGGTTGTATAGCCTGGGGATCGCGCATCCGCAAGTCGTTGCTGCGGTGAAGGCTCAGTTAGAACGTTCTCCGCAATACAGCCAGGAAATGCTCGACCCTTTGCGCGCACAACTTGCGCATGTGCTAGCTCTGTTAACTCCGGGTGATATTCAATATGGATTTTTCGCCAATAGCGGGACCGAGGCTGTCGAAGGGGCTTTAAAACTCGCCAAACTTCATACGGGAAAATCGGGCTTTATCTCCATGATCAATGGCTTCCATGGGAAGACAAACGGTTCTCTTTCGGTGATGGGGAAGTCTGTGTACCGTGAGCCTCTGTTGCCTCTTCTTCCCAATGTCCGGTTTGCAGAATTCGGGAATGCAGCTTCGCTGGAACGGGAATTGGCGCATGCTCAGGCTGTCGGGGAGGGGATTGCTGCGGTGATCGCCGAACCCGTGCAGGGTGAGGCTGGGGCAGTGGTTCCTCCTGATGATTTCTGGCCCCAGGTGCGTAAACTTTGCGACCAGTATGGCGTATTGCTGATCGTGGATGAGGTTCAAACAGGCTTCGGACGAATTGGTGAAATTTTTGGATCGGACTGCTGGGGTGTTGAACCGGACATCCTGTGTCTGGGCAAGGCTTTGGGAGGAGGCGTTGTCGCGAGTAGCGCTTTTATGGCGACACCAGAGGTCTGGAAGTGCATGGAGCCCAATCCTTTTATGCACACCACAACCACGGGTGGGAACCCCATCGCTTGTGCGGCCGCTTTGGCTGGAATCGAGGTGATGTTGCGAGAGGATACGCCGCGACAATCTAAGGAAAAAGGCTTGTACCTAATGACGATCCTGGAGGGCTTCCAGGAAAAATATCCAGGCGTGTTGAAACAATTGCGGGGCAAGGGCTTGCTGATCGGCCTTGTTTTTGAAAATGGCGAAATCGGATACAAGGCTGCTGCGGGTTTGTTTAAACGCCGAGTCCTCACCAGTGGAACCCTCAACAATGCGCAGGCGATTCGCATTGAGCCCGCACTCAACATCCCCATGCCATTGTTGGATGAAATGATGAACCGTTTGGAAGACACTCTCAAGGAGATCGCGAAATGAATCCGCTTTCGGAAAATTTGATTTCCTCCGTTTGGACTCATGCGACAACCCATATTGCTGTTTCGGGGTCTGGATGCCGTCTGCGGACGACGGATGGACGAGAACTGCTGGATTTCACCAGCGGAATCGGAGTCAATTCCACGGGTCATTGCCATCCCCATGTGGTGCAAGCGATTCAGGACCAAGTGGGGCGCCTCTTATTTTCTCAGATTAACTGTCTGAGAAATGATCGTCTACTGGAACTTGCGGAGAAACTACGCGAAGTGGTCCCGTCTGCCTTGGATCGTTTTTTCTTTTCTAATAGCGGCGCTGAAGCCGTGGAAGCTGCGGTGAAACTCGCGAAGCATGCAACAGGAAAATCCAATGTTGTGGTGATGCAGGGGAGTTTCCATGGCCGTACCCATTTGACCATGGCGATGACCACCAGTAAAACGAACTACCGGTTGCGTTATGCACCATTGCCTGGTGGAATCTATGTGGCCCCTTATCCTTATGCGTTAGCGTTGGGGATGAGCGAGGCTGAGGCTTGTCAATTCTCTTTAGCCCAATTGGATCAGTTGCTGCATACCCAGTCGGACCCTAGCGAGACGGCTTGCATTGTGGTGGAACCCGTGTTGGGGGAGGGTGGATATGTGCCTCCTCCTGATGATTGGCTGGAGGGTGTGCGTAAAATTTGCGACCAGTATGGCATCCTGATGGTTGTGGACGAAATTCAAAGCGGCTTTGGACGGTCCGGCAAATGGTTTGCACATCAGTATTCCTCTGTGGTTCCCGATATTATGACCATGGCGAAAGGGTTGGGTAGCGGTATGCCCATCTCGGGAATCGCCTATAAACAAACCCTTCAGAAGAATTGGGTCCCTGGAAGTCATGGTGGGACTTATGGGGGAGGTCCGTTAGCTTGTGCGGCGGCGATTGCAACCGTGGAAACTTTGTTGGCAGAACATTTGGTGGAAAATGCCCAGATACAGGGGGAACGACTGATGGCGGGACTGCGATCCTTGCAGAGTCGTTATCCTGTCTTGGCGGATGTCCGTGGGCGCGGGCTCATGGTGGGCGCGGAATTTCTGGAAGAGAAAATCCCACTACCGACCCTGGTGGGAAAAATCTTGCAGGAGGTGGACAAACGTGACCTGATGCTGTTGTCTTGTGGAATTCGCAAAAATGTTGTGCGTTGGATTCCTCCCTTGATTGTCACGGCCGCTGAAATTGATGATGGCCTAGCCCGTTTTGAAGACGCCCTCAAGGCTGCGGTTGGATAAAAGATGCTTACCCTTTCTCCGATGCCCGAAATTGTATCCGGTTCTGCGGCTTTGGATGCCTTGGATCGGTACCTCTTACGCTAC
>DATIQS010000278.1:0-9468 GCA_035470605.1 Fibrobacteraceae bacterium | reverse complement strand
TAGATGGGATGCTCGGTGAATATCGTATCCACAAGCTTCGTCAGGGCCTCATCTGGATTTGTGGTCCCCCTCTTTGGCACATGCCGATTGCAGTTGCCGTAATATGTGGAGCGGGTAAGCCCCAGTGTCCGATTGGGGGGGGGGACCTCAATCTTCCGCATGACCTTCCTGGGCAGCCTTGGGACAAAGAATTTCGAGCAAAAACGGCATCACGAAGAACATGATCAGGATACCGGAGGCATAACCCAGGGTGGCTAGCAATCCAATGGTTCGAAGACCTGCGTGACTCACGAAGCAAAGGGAAAGGAAGCCGAAGGCGTTTGTTAGAGTCCCTGCCAGCACTGAGGAGCCCGTGTTGTTATAAATCTCCGCTAGCTTTCCAGCGCCCATTTCCATGCGACGATGATAGAGGTGGATGGTTGCATCCACGGTGTTGGAGAGCAAAGAAGGGATCACAACTATGTTAAACATGCCGAATTTCCAGCCGAGCCATCCCATACTCCAGTAGGTCCACAGGGAAATCAATCCGATGTATCCCATATTCACCACTAGACCTCGCCAGGAACGAGTATCCAGGAGAACGACGATGGCGAGGAAGAGGAATACGAAAATTGCGAGCTTTCCAGAATCCTCTTTTACCATATGTACCACGTCCGCATAGATGAAGCTGGAACTGGCCACCCAAGCGGTATCTGGGCCTACGACGAAATCCTGGAACCGTTGCTGGAATTTCAGGCATTCCGCGGCATTGCTTTCCCGGAAGGAGGAATAGACATAGCCAAAATTGCCATGAGTGCCGTTCGCTTCGGTGATGAAACGCTTGGCATAGTCAGGCAAGTCGTCGAAACCGAATTGTTCTGGTTCAAGATATTTGCGCAGTTGGTTTGCTTTAGCGCGGGTGGCGCTATCGGCCTTTTGCATGGAAGGCCCATCGAGGATGTCTCGGATTTCCTCCAAGATGGTTTGCCGGTCCTCCTGGTCGGATTCGCTGGGGACAAAACTCGCAATGGTGACGAAGCTTTTAAGCATGGAGTCTTGTGGGGTGCCGAAGCGTTTGGATAATTGGGCATGAATGGCGCGCATCTGCGCTTCGTCTTTCCCCAAGATGACGGATGGACGGGTGCTTTGCCCTTTGGCTACCGCTTCGGAGTAGCGAATCCCTGCGCCTGTTTTTTGGCCGCGCAACTTGCGGAAATCATTTTCGAACTCTACGCTTGGGGCGAAGGATAACGCAATAGTCAATAACATGCAAGCCGCAAAACTGATCCGAATGAATTTGGAGGAGAGACGTAATTTCGGTAGCAGCTTCGCTCCGGTGGATACATCGGCAGAAGGGAGGAACCAGTCATAGCGAGTTCCCCGGTGCTTCCGAACGAAATCCGCCAGGCGTAGGACAGCGAATAACAAGGGGGGTAATAGGAGGACTGCGGAGAGGAATGCAAAGAAAATTCCCATGGAAATTACGATACCGAATTCCTTGAATCCTTGGAAGTGCCCGATCTGTAAGGCCAACATACAGACAATGGAGGCCACCATGGCCGATACCAGGGACCGCCCGGTTCGCAGAAGCGAGATGGTCAGAGCGTGAACCGAATCGAAACCTCGGCGGCGCTCCTCGATCCAGCGTGAATAGATGTGGATGTTGTACTCAATTCCCAAACCAGAAAGAAGCGCGATTACAAAAGAGGTGAGCACGGTTAGGCGTCCAAAAACCAGATAGGCGCTACCCATCATCCAGGACATGGCGACCAGCAGGGGGAGAAATACCACCAGAACATTGGCTGGCCGACGCATATAATAAGCCAGTAATCCGAGAATCAGCACAATGGCCAGCGTGCCGGAAAGCCACATATCCGAATTGACCTGGTCGATTTCGGAGGACGGATCTCGATAGGCTCCCACCACCTTCGCGCGGAAGGGGGGGGAGAGCTTGAGTTGGTCTTGTAGGGTGACGATCAGGGCTTCGCCGCGTTGTTTCATTTGCCCGGCAAATCCCGCGTTGGTGGAGGGCTGGTTCAGTCGGGCCATGACCACGCCGACCCAAATTCCTTTGCGGCCATTCCATCCCATAAGTCTAGATGTGAGAGAATCAGGTAGGGACGGACGCGGATAGGTGGAGGTGTCTGGAACTAGTTCTTCTGATTTTTTCCCTTTGCCGGCGTCGATCCGTTTCAGCATGGTTTCCACCACGTCTTTCGGGAGGCCTTGCGCATAAAGTGTTTTCGGATCAGGCCATCCGTCCAGATTTGCGGGTTTGGACTGGTCTTCTCCCACCAAGTCAATGAGGAACGGGTTGGCTTTGGCTTTGCCTTTGTCAATCATCGCTTTGATTCGGTCGCGCAAATCCTCTAGTTGAGAAATCGGGAAATAGAGAAGGGCGTGCTCTTCAAAAAAAGTGGGATCCTGGTCATATTGCACCATGGTTGCTTCCGGCCATTTGGCCAAGGAGTCCGCCAACAGTTTTTGAAATTGCCCCATCTGTTCCGCACTGCCACCATCAAAGGCGATGGTGAAAAAGTCCGGGGAACCCATCCGTTCCTCGGAGGCTTCCATGGAATTCACTGACGGGGTCCCTTGGGGAAGCAATACACGTAAATCTGTCTGGATTTTCAAATTGGCGGCCAACCAACTCATAATCAGAGTGATGAACAGAAAAACACCCAATAGGGCGATAGATTTTTGGCTGGCTAGGCGAATATAACGCCCGACAATTCTTGCAAAAAGGCTGGAATCGTTGCTCATGGCCTAAAAATTAGAAAGCCTAGGGAAACTTGACCTTGGAGTTGTCATCTAGTCAATAAAAAAGTTTAAAAAAATGCTTTTCAAGGCAGATTGGAGATACCTTCCAACAAGACTTTTCGATAAGGAGAAACCCATGCGAAACAATTTTCGAGGATTTCGTGGTGATTTATTACTTCTGAGCGGACTTCTGATGGTGTCCCCTCTTTGTGCGGATACTTATTCTTGGGATGCTGTCGCCATGGGCGGCGGTGGCTATGTGTCTGGCCTTATTCCCTCGCCTTCCACCAGCTATCCCGTATATGCGCGCACCGACGTGGGCGGAGCCTATCGCTGGAACCAGTCTTCCAGCAAATGGACGCCGCTGACGGATTGGGTGAGCATCGATGAAACCACGTACCTTGGCATTCTCTCCATTGCCATCGACCCCCAAGCGCCCCAGAATGTGTACATGCTGGCTGGCACCAGTTATTGGAATAGCGGCAAAACCGCCATTTTGCGTTCCAGCGATTATGGCAGCTCTTTTTCCACCGTGGTGGTCACCAGCCAATTCACTGCAAGCGGCAACAGTCTGGGCCGCGGCAATGGGGAACGCCTGGCGGTGGATCCGAAAAAAGGGAGTATCCTCTTCTGCGGGACTCCTGACAAGGGCCTATTTACCAGCACCGATTCCGGCAAGACCTGGTCCAGCGTCGACATTTTTCCGGTGACTACCACCAGCAACAGCAACGGCATTGTTTTTGTGGTTTTTGACACCTCGGGCGCCACTTCGGGTTCGGCGACCCAGAAGATCTATGCGGGCGTCTCTCGCTCCGGTTCGAGCAACATCTATTACAGCTCCGACGGAGGTTCCAGCTGGAGCGTCGTGGGCGATAGTAGCCAGCAGCCGACCACCTACATGCCCCAGCGCGCCATCATTTCCAACAACTATCTCTATGTGACCTATGCGGATGCCTCGGGACCGTACACCATGACAGCCGGTGCCGTTTATAAATACAGTATTTCGGGTGGATCCTGGACCGACATCACCCCGAACGGCTATACATCCCGTGGATATGGGGCCATTAGCGCGGATCCAGATGACGCCAGCCATCTGGTCCTGTCCACCAGCAATTATTACGGGGGCAACCAAAGCACCGATGTCACCAACTGGTCCGGCCCCTGGGGGGAGCAGATTTTTTATACGGATGATGGTGGCTCATCAAGCACATGGGACAGCGTGTTCAACAACAGCTCGAGCCTTTCCAACAACGGCATTCCCTGGATCGACGGCAATTCCATCCATTGGACCGGTTCCATCACCTTTGATCCCTACACGTCCAACCGGGTGTGGGTGACTTCGGGCAACGGCGTCTGGGAAACGGATGACATCACCGCCTCCGCGCAGACCTGGAAATTCCAGTCCAAAGGCATTGAGGAAACCGTCCCGTTGGATGCCGTCAGCCTGTCTTCCGGTGTGTTGCTTTCCGCGATTGGTGATTACGATGGCTATAAGAACACCAGCGTCACCAGCTATGCCACTTCTGGGGAATATAGCCCGTCCATGGGCAACAACACGGGCATCACTGTGGCGGCCTTGGCTCCCAAGTATGCGGTCCGCGTGGGAGACTCCATGTATTACAGCTCAGACACAGGGTCTTCCTGGACAAAGATGAACACGTCCTACGAGGATGGTTACGTGGCTTTATCGGCCAATGGCGCCTCGCTGCTCTGGAATCCGGGTTCCAGCACGACCACCCTGCGCACCACCAACTGGGGCTCCAGCTGGACGACGGTCAGCAGCTTGAGCTTCAACCACAAGCCTACCGCCGACCAGGTGAACTCCGCCAAGTTCTACGCCTACAACACGAGCTCTGGAGGCTTCTATGCCAGCACGGACTCCGGTGCCTCGTTCTCACAGAAACTAAGCCTGACCAGCGGGGGTTCGGTGATCATCCGCGCGGTCCCTGGACGTGAGGGCGACGTTTGGGTCCCCCTGTATACGGGAGGCCTGGTGCGGGTGACGGGCTCCGGCTCCGCCTCGTCCACCATCAGCGGCGTGACAGCCTGTTCCGCGGTCGGGTTCGGCAAATCCAAATACACCTATCCCGCCGTCTACATCTGGGGAACCATCAACAGTACGGAAGGTCTTTATCGCTCCGACGACACGGGCTCCACCTGGACCCGTATCAACGATGATGATCACGAGTTCGGCGGTCCTGGGAATGGCCAATTTGTTTTGGGAGACATGTCCACCTATGGACGGGTGTTTATGAGTACGGTGGGGCGGGGGATGATTTACGGTGATCAGACTTCGACCGCAACTTCCTCTTCCAGTGTGCAATCCTCCTCCAGCGGGGCCTCCTCTTCTAGTTTTGTTTCCTCCTCCAGCGGGGTCTCTTCTTCCAGTTTTGTCTCCTCTTCCTCTACCGCGAGTTCCTCCTCCAGAAAGACTCGATCCTCCTCTTCCAGCGTAGAGAGATCTTCTTCTAGTGAGTTGGTGTCCTCTTCCTCTCTTAAAGAATCCAGTTCTTCCGAGGAAGGAAGTGCAGTCCAAAACCTGGAACAAGTTCATGTGCTGATCCAGAGTTATGAAGTCCGAGATTTGCTGGGGCGCCCTGTATTTGAGGGGGAGCGCCTTCCAGCGAAATTTCCCCAGGGACGTTGGATCGTGATGGCTAGGGATACTCATGGGACACTCCTTCGGGCTTGGACGGTTGTGGGCGAATAGGAAGGCGTTTTCGTTGCGCTTTTCTAAATTCACCCCGTCATTCAACAATGAGGTTTACCATGGCTCAGCCCGATATGCTCCAGGAAGTTTTTCGTATGCAGACCCTCTTGAACGACTACGTGTTCCAGAAAAAGGATATTCGCGATCGGGATGGTAAGGTTCTGACCATGGCCAAATTGATGGAACAGGGCGATGGTGGCGAGGCTTTAGGGCCGAATACGGAAGTCAACGAATGGCTAAGCAAATACCTTACTGCCCTGGACGACGAGTCCCGTGAGCTCCGGGCGGAACTGCTGTGGAAATGGTGGTCTAAGGACAACCTGAATATGCAGAACGTCCGGGTGGAAATTGTGGATCAGCTCCATTTTTGGATTTCTTTAGCAATGACCGCTGGTATGGATGCCGCCAAGGTGTACGATATTTATTTGCAAAAAAATAAAGTCAACATTGATCGCCAGAATAGCGGCTACTCTAAAGCAACCAAAAATGAGGACGACAATAAAGCTATCGGATAAAAACGAGGAGCCCATAATGACATTTGCGTCCTCGGTGTCGGTTTGATCATGACAGCGTCGCTTGTGGTCTACACGAGCGGAAGCCGCGTCCGAAGGAACCCTCTGTTCTGATATGCCAGTTGGTTGAGGGCTACAGATTTATTGAACCGAGAATCGCCTTGAAATGACTTGACGAAAGCAAACACCTGTCGCCTCGCCAGGGTGGATTTTTGCTCCTAAATTGGGCGGGTGGTGGGGGATTCTAGAACCCTCCATCCCAACATTCTTTGTTTTGCCGGGGCCTTTTTTGCTGGATTTAGGGAGAGTGGCGCATTGTCGTGTAAGTGGCAATGCCCTGTTGGTGCGCCATAGGGTTCCTGTTGACACCGGAATGATCTCTTTGCCTTTCAGATTGGTGTTCGAATGGCCATAAAAAAACTCCGCTGTTGGGCGGAGCTTTGAAAGAGCTGAAAATACTCAGGGTAACGGACGCAGATTGGCTCGGTGGATGACGCCTCCCACACCTTGAGCGGTGCTCCCTTTGATTTTGTCCACCAATTTTGTGAGCGGCCAGGTGTTTACCATGAGGTACGCGCCGGCTTCGAAATTCAGTGCCTGTAGAGTTGCTTCGTCTTGGCCATCTGCAAAGTCTTGCGCATAGCTCGTGGTGTCATCCCCGTAGGAGGTTTCCCAGGAACCCAAATTGGCGTTGAATGTCCCTGAACCGGAAATGCCGACGCGAACGTTGGGGGATATCGCATATTCCAAACCCAGAGTGGCGCGGCCACCTACGTAGTAATCCTTAATTGTCATTTCATAGTAATTAAAATAGGTGTCTGTTGCTGTGATGGCGACTTGACCGAACAATGCATCTAGACTGATAGAGGGAACGAAGCGCCCCAGCCAGAATTTCTTCCCGAAACCGAGGCCCACATCATAGGCATACATCGCGTCCAATGCGTATGGAGTGGATTCCAGAGTGTCGTCCACTGAAGCGAAGCGAAGGGTCGCATTCACATGGATGTTACTTTGGCTCAAACCACCGATAGGCCCATACATCGTCTGGAGTTGGAAGAAAGCGCATAAGGTACTGATGTCCACGCTGTCGTCGGGTGTGATGTAGCCTTTGACTCCCATGCTCGCCACACCACCGCGGAAATCGACATCCACAGGAACGCGTGAATATTCGCGGACATTGGCGTAGGCTTGCGGAGTGCCGGAGGCCATGTAACCCTGCCAGGTATACTCGGGGATGTTGGGATCAATTTTGCGAACAGGATATTTGAATTGATACGGCTTGTTGACGAAGCCCCAGCCGGTGATTTCCTCTTTCACAGAGCCCTCTTTATCCATAACTTGCTCCACCTGCTCAAAGAATTTATCCATGGGCACATCCTTGATTTCCATGGGAGAAAAGGGTGCCTGGAATTGGCTCTTTTCCGCCCAAGAGATTTGAGAGAGCAATCGGAACTCCGGCATGTCGCGCATGTCCTGCATTACGGAGGAAAGCATTTTAGAGATGGCTTCGTACATGATGATTTCCTGAGTGGGTAATGTGCGTTCGTCGCTGGGCAGCATTGCCCGAGCCATCAGGCTGTATCCATCCTTGTCTACGATTTCTTGGCCCACACGGATGAGTTCCGCCCGCTTTTCCATCCAGATGCGATCTTTGTCCACATGGACTTTGTAAAGAATCAAGCCACCGCGAATGGTGGCTTCAAATCCGCCCTTGTCGTTGATTCCGTAAGCGAGATAGGTTGCGACTGGAATGACGACGTAACCAGAATTGAGCGCTAAGTTTAGCTCTGCTGCGGTGATTCCGCTTTCCTTCGCCTTATCCACCATGAAGGAATTCATTTGGTCTTCAGTGAGATTCCGTTGAGCTCGTTCTTGCATTGCTTGCGCCAAAGTCCCGAACAGATCTGGAGAAAGCTTTTCAGAAACTAGCCGATCTAGCGCTTGACGTCGTTTGGTCTCGCTGGAACGCCCTGCTGTTTCGCGATTCCAGGCATTGCGTAGGTTCCCATAGCCACGCAGACTGACTGGATTGATGTCGAAACGAGCCATGTGCATCAAGGAGTCGCGTAGGGCTGCCACCAGAACGGGCTTGTGACGGCGGCGAATTTGATCTGGGCCCTGCCCCATCCAGAACATCATGGGCACAATACTTAGAGATCGACGTACATATTTGCCTTCTTGCATCAATTCAAAAGCTTTATCCTGTGCTTCCGAGTTGTTGAGCCATGCGCCCAAACCAGCCATTTCGTCGTCAGCTTCCTGCGCCGGGGTGGGCTCCGCCGGCTGAGTGGGTTCCGCTGCCGGTTGGGGCTCTTGGATGGAAGCCTCATTACTGGTTTCGGTGGAGTCTGGTGTTTGGGTGGCGGTCAGGTCGTTTTGGGCAAAAGCGATCCCGATTGCCATTGTGAATAGGCCAGGAATTAAAAATTTCATGGCAGCTCCTCAAGAAGAATGAATGGGAAAAAGATAATTAAACGGTGGGTACGCTCCCTTGGTTTTGACTAAATTAGCCTTCATGAAAGTGGCAATCCTTACCAATGAATATCCACCAGCAATCTATGGCGGCGCTGGGATTCACGTGCAGTTTCTGACTCAGGAACTCCGTCATTTGTGCGAAGTTGAAGTGCGTTGTTTTGGCACCCAAAAGGCACAGGAACTGAATCTGCATGTCGAGGGGTTAGGCGCGGGAACGGAAGCTTGTTTTCCAATGTCGTCCCCACAAGCGAGGAAAGTCCTTGATCCCCTGGGGATTGATTTGCAAATGGCTGCGTCTCTGCCGGGAATTGACGTGGTGCATTGTCACACATGGTATTCGCATTTCGGTGGTGTTTTGGCGAGCCGTCTGCACGAAGCTCCTTTGATTCTGACCACCCACTCCTTAGAGCCGCATCGGCCCTGGAAAAGTGAGCAGCTCGGACGTGGCGGGTATGCCATGAGTTGCTGGATTGAACAAACCGCTTACAAATCCGCCGATGGAATCATTGCCGTGTCGCGTCAGATGAAACAAGATGTGATGGAATTGTATGGCATAGCTGAGAATCGTGTGCGTGTCATATATAATGGCATTGATCCGGACTTTTATCAGCCGACCTTCGACGCTGCTGTACTCAGCCGACGGGGTATCGACCCCAATCGGCCTTTTATCCTGTTTGTCGGACGAATCACTAGGCAGAAGGGAATCGCTCAACTGTTAGGAGCTATTCGTCATCTTGATTCCCTGTTGCAGGTTGTCCTTTGTGCGGGAGCTCCCGACACCCCGGAAATTGCAACCGAAATTCAAGGAAAGATGGCTGAACTTCAGGCCCTTCGTCCTGGCGTCATTTGGATCCAGGAAATGATGGACCACAAGGAGCTGCGAATCCTCTATTCCCATGCCCTTTCCTTTGTCACTCCGTCCCTTTATGAACCCTTCGGTATCATCAATTTGGAGGCGATGGCGTGTGGTACTCCAGTGGTTGGTTCTGCTGTTGGAGGCATCCCAGAAATTATTGTGGATGGGGAAACCGG
>DATIQS010000277.1:0-2918 GCA_035470605.1 Fibrobacteraceae bacterium | reverse complement strand
CTTTCCTCCAGATACCTTTATCTGGGAATTCCTCGCCTACTGCGCAGGAACAGGTGGTTCCATGTTGGTGATTGGTTCCGCTGCTGGCGTAGCGGCTATGGGCATCGAAAAAATTGACTTCATCTGGTATGCGAAAAAAGTTGGACCTCTGGCTCTGCTGGGTTACCTGAGTGGAGCGGCGGCCTATATGGTACAGTATTTCTTGATTCACGGCGGTCTGCACTAATTCCGCATCATCGTCTCAAGCCTCGAGGCATGTGCAGGAAAATGGTATATTGCCGACGTAATTGGGCGTTTCGATGAACCTTTTTCTAAATCCACCTTCCTCCTGGTCCTCCCCTATTCGGCAACTTCATGCGGCCTGGGAAGGAGGGCGCTTTCCCCAGGCGATTCTGCTGGATGGCCCGGCTGGGATTGGCAAAAAAAAGCTGGCGATGGATTTGTGCGCGTTCCTCACCTGTACCAGTGCGGAAGGCCGTCCTTGTGGGCACTGTTTTTCCTGCAAATTAGCCTATGATCCAGGAGCCAGCGATCATTGGCTCCTGCCATTGGTGCTAGAGGCCCAAAATCGCGAAAACGTCGATAAAGTCAACGAGGCCACGTCCGCTCTACTTTCCCAGGTCGTCAAAAATCCTTATCACACGGGATTGATTCCCGCTGCTGCCACGATCAGTGTGCACCAAGTGCGCCATCTGTGGGATCGAATCAGCTATGCCGCTTCTGGTGAACGTGTATTCATCATCGCTGAAGCGGATTGTATGAACGACAACGCAGCTAACGCCCTGCTAAAAACACTGGAAGAGGTTCCTCCACACACCTATTTTATCCTGACCTGTTCCGGCCGCCAACGCTTACTGCAAACGATCCAGTCCCGCTGCATGCCCTTACGCTTACCACCACTTGCCGCCCAGGAAATGTTCACCATCCTTCATGAACGAGGCATGGAAGAGCCGGATGCGGATTTGCTAGGACTGTCCATGGGTTCCGTGGGGCGTGCCATGCAGTGTCTAGAACGAGATTTTCCTACGGTACGGCAACAGGCGCTAGATTTTCTCAATCTTTGTTTCTCCAGAAACTGGAGCCGCTTGTTCCGAGCAATGGATCTATGGTTCGGGAAAGATTTGGATACGGCCATTTTTTTCTTGGACGTGTTAGCCGCTTTGCTTAATGATCTTTCCAGAAAGGCGGGCAATGTCCCCCCACGTCTGCCCTCTTGTGCGGCGCAGTTGAATCTCCCCCAGGATCCATCTATGCCGTTACGATGGTTGTCTCAACTGGAAGACGCGCGCCATCGTTTGGAGGAACGCCGCGGTTCCATTTCTGTGGTCTTACAAACCTTCGCGTTGCGGTGTGCGTAAGTATATTGAATAAATGGCTCATATCCGGCTCCAATCCGTTACGATATCCAATCTCCGATCCATCTTCCACGAGACCTTCACACTCAGCGATTTTACTGCGCTGATCGGGTATAACAATGCGGGAAAAACCAATATTCTCATGGCCTGCCGCTGGTTGTTGTCCCATTATTCTTTACCCATCAACTATTTCAACGATCCAGGCCAGCCTGTCGAGGTCGAGGGGATCATTGAAGGACTAGCCCCGGAACTTCTCGACAAAATGGATCCAGAACAAGCGAATTTGCTGCGTCCGTGGCTTCACAATTCCAGGTTGATAATTTTAAAACGCCAGCGCATTCCGGGTTGTCCTCCAGAACAATTGGAATTTTGCGCCTTACGCCCGTCACAATATCCAGTAGAACGGGAATGGGTACTGCGTCCCAAGGACCTTGAACCCATCATTCACCAGCTTTTCCCCACCCCGATTCAAATTTCAGACAACCTCGTTGGAGAGGAGCGCGATGGGCGAAGCCTAATTCGCACCACAGTGGGCAAATTAATCGCCGAAATTCTAAAGCCACTGGAACGCCGCTATGCAGAAGAAATCAACAATCCTTTAGAAAGTATGAAGGATTTGTTGGACATGGACGGAGATGAACGAGCGGAGGAACTGGTGGAATTCGATAGCCAGCTCAATGCCAAACTGGAACCCTTGTTCCCAAGCGTACATATCCGATTGCAAATTCCAGCCCCCAATTTGCATGACATCTTCCAACATGCATCGCTCAAAGTTGTGGAGGATGTAGACGGCTTTATCCGAGATGTGGATTCCCTGGGAACAGGAACCCAGCGCGCGATCCAAATGGCACTAATTCGACATCTTTCTGAGGTTCGCAAAAAACAGCATAATCCGTTATCGCGGACCTTATTGCTTATCGATTCTCCAGAACTCTTCCTGCACCCCCAAGCAGTGGAACTGGTGCGATCAGCCTTGAAAAACCTGTCGCGAGAGGGCTTCCAGGTCATCTTTGCCACGCATAGCGCTCAAATGGTCACTAGCGAGGACGTCAGTTCCTCTCTTTTGATCCGCAAAAGTAAACAGCGTGGAACCTTTATGCGGAAACGCATGGAAGACGCCGTGCGCACCGTCATTCAGGATGCGCCCTCACAATTGCAAATGCTCTTTTCCCTCTCTAATTCCAATGAGCTCCTCTTTGCGGATTATGTGCTCCTGACCGAGGGAAAAACGGAATTACGCATTTTGCCATATCTATTTGAACGTGTTTGCGGGGAGTCCTTTGCTTTGATCAAATGCGCGCTGGTACGCCAAGGAGGAGTTTCAAACACCCGTAAATCCATGCAGGTACTGGGTGCTATGGATATTCCTGCCCGGGCCATTGTGGATCTGGACTATGCATTTACGGGAGCGGCGTTGGATGGCTTTTTGGATCGGGAAGACGAGGATATCGAATTTTGCAAGAATCAGTTGCGAGGACTAGCGATTCGCGAGCATTTACGCTTAGTAAATGGTTTGCCGGTTACGCGGCACTCGAGCGTCTCCGCTGCAGATGCTTATGCTAT
>DATIQS010000276.1:0-8649 GCA_035470605.1 Fibrobacteraceae bacterium | reverse complement strand
ATTTGGCCCGCGCCTCCGCAGACAGTTTGGAGGCGGTGCGGCGTCTCGACAGCCTGCGCCAGGAATTCCTGGCACTGAGCGGGGCAAGCTATCCCGATGCGCTTCTGACGGATTCAGGGAACTGTCCCACTGCGGACTCTTCTACGTTGACTCCGAAATCGCTGGCTGCGGAAATCCTGGAAACCCAAGCCCTGGCGCTGGGAAAATCCGGTGAAGCCGCGACCGCGACGCGCTATCCCTCGCTGGCGATCTTTGCCGGATATCGCTATGGGAATCCTGGTCTCAATCAATTCGAAACAGAATGGATGGGTTATGGACTACTCGGCGCTCAGTTGCAATGGAATTTGTTCGACGGTTTTGAGCGGAAGGCCACACAGGCGCGCTTTGCCGCCGATGCCCGGACTTTGCTGGCGGAAGCCGCCCGGGTGCGTCTGGACCAGGAGAAGAGCCTCGCAACCCTGCAACAAGAAATTGGAAACATCGCAGCGCAACGTCGCAGTCTGCAGGTCGGGCTTGATGCGGCGACTGCGGCCCGTGACGCTTATCGCGATGCCCTGGCTCGCGGAGCGGCTTCAGCGGATGATGTGCGGGATGCGGAATTGCGGGTGGATGACATTTCCACCCAGGTAGAGCTACTGGCGATTCGTCGCTCCATGCTAGAGCTGCGCTTGGCCTATGCCTCTGGACAAGACATTCAATTCGATTTTCCAAAGGAACCCTAATATGAAAACCATCGCGAATCTGGCGCTGTGGAGTGCGGTAATGGCTTTGAGTCTTCTGTCCTGCCAGCAAGAAACCCCTTCTGGATTTTTGTCTTCCGCCACGGTGGAATCTGACTTGTGGAATCTTTCCGGGACGGTTTCGGGTCCCTTGTTGGAGGTTCTGGTACGCGAGGGGGATTCCGTACAAACTGGACAGCTAGTGGCCTCGGTGGATTCTCTCCCCTGGATTCTCAAGTTAGGAGAACTGGAAGCGACCCGAGGTGAATTGCATGCCAACATCCAAGCCCGGGAGGCGGACAAGGCGGTTCTGCAAGCCACGCATCAGGGGATCCTGCGCGAGTTTGAACGCATTAGCGGTTTGGTGGCGGAGAACGCCGCGCCAGCACAGAAGAAGGACGACCTGGAAACGCAGAAAAACGTCTCCGAAGCGCGCCTGCGTTCTGCGCAATTGGGGGTGACGGCCCTGCGCAGCAAGGAGGCGGGTCTAGAAGCCCAGGAAGCGATATTGCGCGACCAAATTTTTCGTTGCCGTCTAGTGTCTCCGACGGCGGGTCGCGTACTGACGCGCTACCGCAATGCCGGGGAGCTCTCCGTGCCTGGGCGGCCTATTGTGCAGATCGGACGCACCGATACGCTGTGGGCCGATTTTTTCATTCCTCAGCCGCAGTTGGGACAGTTCCATCTGGGGCAGTCTGTGCGCCTGCGGGTGGATTCCGCTGGGCAAGCCGTTTGGATTCCAGCGCGGGTTTCTTGGATCTCTGCCGAAGCAGAGTTCACCCCTAAGGGGGTACAGACGCGGGAAGCGCGCAACGAGTTGGTTTTCCGCGCACGTGCGCTGGTGGGTAACACGCGGGGTATCCTGAAACGCGGTCTGCCGGTGGAGGTCTGGCTGCCGGAGTAATTTCCATGGACAACACAATCGATATCCAGCACATTCAGCACGATCACGCAGGCGAGCATGCCTTGCGTGATGTGTCTTGGCAGGTGCGTCCGGGCACTTTGTGCGGGCTCATTGGCGCCGACGGCGCTGGCAAGTCCACCCTGTTCCGCATCCTGGCGACCCTTCTGAAGCCGCAATCTGGGAGTGCGCGTTTGCTGGGACTAGATGTGGTTACCCAGCGGCGAGAACTCCGCCCTCTCATCGGCTACATGCCTCAGCGTTTTTCCCTCTACGCTGATTTGAGCGTGGAAGAGAATTTGCGTTTCGCGGCCGAGATTATGCAGGTCCCCTCCACGACTATCCCCGCGACCCTGGAACGCCTCCTAAAATTTGTGCGCCTGGATTTTGCACGGAAACGGCGAGCGGGCAGACTTTCCGGTGGAATGAAGCAGAAACTAGCCCTATGCTGTGCTCTAGTGCGGGCGCCGCGACTCCTATTGCTGGACGAACCTACCGTGGGGGTGGATCCGGTCACCCGCCGGGATTTCTGGGATCTGCTGGGTCATTTGCGCGAGCAAGGAACCACCCTGCTGGTTAGCACACCCTATATGGACGAGGCTGGCCTATGCGATCAGGTCATTCTGTTGCATCAGGGACAGGTGGTGGGACGAGGCTCTCCATCTGAACTTTGTGCGAAATTGCCGGGACGTTTGTGGAAGGTGTCTGCGCCTGAAATATTGCACTCTCCCGTTTCCGCGTCACCGCCTGCGCGATTGTTTTCCCTGTACCCCTCTGGAGGAACCTTGCATGTTCTGGCACCGGAGACTCTTTCCGCTCAAGAGGTGCTGATCGCCGCGCAGACACAATGCCCGCAGGCAACCCAGTGCCAGCCTGGCGAACCCCAGGTGGAAGACGTACTCCTGTGGGCACTACGCAACCAGGGGAATCCAACATGAGTGGCGAATTCAGCATCGAAACCCAGGGCCTCACCCGCTGTTTCGGCTCGTTTACCGCCGTGGATGGCATCGACGTGCAGGTGCGTCGAGGCGAGATCTATGGGTTCCTGGGCGCCAACGGTGCCGGCAAGACCACCGCCATTCGTATGTTGTGCGGATTGCTTCCTCCTTCGACTGGGACTGGTTACGTCGCGGGCTGTGACATCGTGCGCGAAACCGCGCACATCCGCACGCGCATCGGCTACATGAGCCAAAAGTTTTCCCTCTATCCCGACCTTACCGTGGCGGAAAATCTGCGTCTGTACATGGATCTCTACGCGATTCCCCGTGCCCAAATGCGTTCCCGCCTGGACGAGGCCCTGACGCGCACAGGCATTGGCAAATTCACACAACGCCTGACCGGAACCCTGCCCTGGGGATGGCAACAGCGGGTAAGCCTGGCCTGCGCCACCGCCCATCATCCCGAGATTCTTTTCCTGGACGAACCAACGGGATCGGTGGATCCCTTAAGCCGACGCGTGTTTTGGGATTTGATCCGTGCAGAGGCGGAACGCGGCATCACGATTTTCGTTACCACCCACTACATGGACGAGGCGGAATACTGCCACCGGGCCTGCTTCCTGGTGGATGGACGCATCGCCGCCCTAGGAACGCCGGAAGGACTCAAAAAGCGCCATGGCGTGAACAGCCTCCAAGACGTGTTTCTCACGGTAGCGCAAAAGGCGGTGCGCTCATGAACCTCCGTAGCATTCGGGCCGTGGCCATCAAGGAACTCCTGCACATTGTACGCGATGGACAGACCCTGGGCATTCTTATCAGCCTGCCGGTAATCATGATGTTTCTCTTCGGCTACGCCCTGAAGAGCGAAATCGAGGAGGCGCCCATCGTCTTCATGGACCCGGCGTCCTCTGCGGAATCCACCGCCCTGCGCAATGCCCTAGAAGCCAGTCGGCAATATCACGTGGTGGCAGTCGTTTCAGGAGGCGAAGCTGAATCTTTGCTGGTGCAATACCGCGCCCGGGCGGTGGTCTGCCTAGATGTCGACTATGCCCGACAAATCCGCAACGATGGCGCACAAATTTCCGTGGTTCTGGATGCGAGCGATCCGGCGGTGGCCACCACCCTGCGCAACGCCTTGCCCATGTTTTTCCAGAAACATCTGTCTCAGGAACTGGGGAGCAACATTCCCAGTCTGGTACGCGTCGATTCCCGTTTTCTCTTCAACCCTGATCAGAAATCCGCCTTGTTTTTTGTCCCTGGCCTAATGGCCGCCATCCTGGCGATGGTAGGCACCCTGCTGACCAGTGTGGCTATCACCCGAGAAAAGGAATTGGGAACCCTCGCCAACCTACGCATTTCTCGGTTGCACCCGGTGGATATCATCCTAGGTAAAATTCTGCCATACTTTCTGGTAGCGGCGGTGGATGGGTTGCTAATCCTTAGTGTCGGACGCTGGGCTTTCGGAGTGCACATCCAAGGAGACGCAGTCTTTCTCGCGGGCGCCACGGCGCTTTATCTGGTGGTGGCTCTGGCCTTTGGTCTCCTGATCAGCACATTGGTACGGCGACAGCAACAGGCCATGCTCCTGGCCTTGGGGGTCACCATGATGCCCACCATCATGCTCTCCGGTTTCATCTTTCCCCTGGCGAGCCTCCCCTGGCCTCTGCGCTGGCTGTCCTGCGTCGTGCCCGCCACCTGGTATCTGGAAATCGTGCGTGGGGTGGTGCTCAAAGCCGCGACCTGGCAAGACCTGGGCCAGCCCGTTAGCATAGTCGGAGGCATGGCTCTGTTCTTTTTGGTAATTGCCGTGCGGCGCTTCTCCCGGGAGGCCGGAGATGGCTAATTTTCATTATGGTCGCGTAGCCCTGCGCATGTTGTGCACACTCATCTGCCGGGCCGCGCAGGCGTCTTTTCCTCGCAACTTGCTTTTGGGCCTCTCTGGCGTCTTGGCGGTGGCGCTCTTCTTGGTGTTCCGTCTCTGCGATGAGGAGTCCCATGCGTAGGTTTCTGGCCTTGTTCCGCAAGGAGTGGACGCAAGTGCGCCGAGATTCCTTCTCCCTGAAGCTTCTTCTGGTGTTGCCCATCGTACAGAGCCTCGTACTGGGGTATGCCTTGACGCGAGATGTGCATAACATTCAACTCGTGGTGGTGGATCAAGACCATACGCCCGCGAGTGCCGCCCTGATCGAACGCGTGGAAGGCAACCGTCGCTTCACGCCGTTGGGACATCTGAAAACCGTACAACAGGTGGAACAGCGCCTATTGCAGGGAAAGGCTCTGCTTGCCCTGGTAATCCCACAGGGCTTTGCCAACGATCTACAAGACGCCCTGCCCGACGATGCCGGAAAACAGAGTCACAATCCGGCCCGGGTGCAACTACTGGTTGATGGGCAGGACGCCGCAACGGCAGCAACCGCCGTGGGTTACGCCTCGGCCATCCTGGCGCAATATGGCACGGAGGAACTCGCTCAAGGTCTGGATGCGCAGGGATTCGACATCCGCAACCAGCAACCCCTAGATTTACGCGACCGACTGGCCTTCAATCCCGACCTCGACTATGCTTGGTACATGACCCCCGGCCTTATCATTCTGCTGGTGACCATGGTGACGGCGTTGCTTACCAGTTTCAGCCTGGTGCGGGAACGCGAAGCCGGAACCCTGGAACAGTTGTTGGTCACCCCTGTGCGGCCCATGCAGATTCTGCTGGGCAAGGCGCTTCCCTACTGGTTTCTGGCGCAGGTGGTCTTTGTACTGGCCTTGGTGGTGGTGGGTGTCTGGTTTGGACTGCCCTTGCGCACAGCCCCGTGGGGAGGTCTGTTACTGGGCTGCGTCGTTTATGCGCTCACCTGCGTTTCCTTGGGCATCTTTGTTAGCACCCTGGTGTCGAGCCAACAACAAGCGCTGTTCCTCATCTGGTTCTGCCTGATTTTTTTCATCCTCACCAGTGGTTTCCTGTTGCCTTTGGAGAGCATGCCCGGTTGGATGCAGCAGATTACAGAGATTAACTCAGTACGCCATTTCCTGTTTTTGGTGCGTAGTTTGCTGTTGCGCCACGCTTCCGCGTTCAGCTTGGTACCCGAATACGCCAAGCTCTCTTTAATCTCTGTGGTGCTTTTCCTCGCCAGTGTCCTGCGTTTTCGTAGACAGGTGTGATTGGGGTCTGAGAGGGGCACGTAACAAAAGCGCCCGATTTTCGCCTGTTTTCCTATCTTTTCAGCTATGCAAATGCGTATTCTCACCCAGCTGGAGGCCTCATCCAGCCCAGAAGTTCTTTTTTTCCACGGCAAGTCGCTCCTGTTTCCCACGGCGAGTCCCTTGTCTGTTCCAGAATCCTCGGCACTGGCGGAAATTCTCGCCCAGACCGAGAGCGGCCCATACGGCGACGGAGACACGGTAGATCTGCAAGGACGGCTCTTTTTGCTGATGGATGCTGGTAAGGAAAAGCCTCTATCCCGAGAGGAAAATCTGCGTTGTGCAGCATTCCGTTTGGTTGGAGTGGCCCAGCACAGGCATCTTTCTCCGACGATTGCATTGGCGGAGGTCCCTTCCGAAGACTGTTCCGCCATTTTGGAAGGCCTTCATTACGGGGAATACCGCTTTGATAAGTATAAATCCAAGCCGAATTCCCTACGGGCCGTATCTTGGACGCTGGTGGTTGGGAAGCGTACAAACGAAATTCGAAATTTGGCCAACCGAGTTGCTTTGGTTTTGGACTCCGTTAAAACCGCTCGAGATTTGGTGAATGAACCAGGCTCTGTTCTCACGCCTCAGGCTTTTATCTCTAAAGCCAAGTCCTTGGCAAAAACTCATGGACTCAAGGTCTCCGTTCGCAATGCGACACAACTGCAGCGCGAAGGTTTTCTGGGACTTATTTCCGTCGGGAAAGGCAGCCTCCATTCTCCCGCGATGGTGACGTTGCGATATCAGCCAAGAAACGCTCGAAGCCATATGCATCTTGGCTTGGTTGGCAAGGGGATCACTTTTGATACGGGTGGTATTTCCTTGAAGCCTGCTGCGGATATGTGGGAAATGAAAAATGACATGGCTGGAGCAGCGACGGCCTTGTCTGCAATTTGCGCGATTGCTGATCTAAAACTGCCCATTCAAGTTACCGCTGTGCTCTGCATCGCAGAAAATAGGCCCTCTGGAACGGCACAACTGCCCGGTGATATTTTTACTGCCAAGAACGGCAAAACCGTGATGGTGGACAATACAGACGCCGAGGGGCGTCTCGTACTGACCGATGGGCTATGGGAATGTGGTAATTTGGGAGTGACCCATCTGGTGGATTTGGCCACCTTGACCGGTGCTGTAGTTCGTGCTTTGGGCTCTTACGTTGCTGGACTTTTCACCAATAGCCCGGCCATGGGTGAAATGATTTTGAACGCGGGACAGTCTTGTGGAGAAAAATTCTGGCCATTGCCTCTGGAACGCGAATATATGGAAGGCTTGCGCGATAAGATTGCTGACCTGAGAAACGTCAGTGGCGAGGTGGGAGCGGTGACGGCGGCGCTGTTCCTTTCTGAATTTACGCCTCCCAGAGTCGCTTGGGCTCATCTTGACATTGCAGGGACAGCCTTCACCAAAAAAGGGTGGAAATATTTTGAGCATGGTGCCACGGGCTTTGGAACCCAGACCCTGGTGGAACTGGCTCAGCTTCTTGCCGATCCGACCAACGCCTTGCCTCCGCCTCCTCCAGATAATTTAGAGGAGAAAAAGGCCTCATCCCGTCGGACTCCACCCAAAGCTCGTCCAGCCCAGCCTGTTCCGCGTAGCACCGTGACTCCAAAGCACCGTCAAGGTATGGCATCTGGACGAACCTCGAAAAAATCCAGTAAGGGCCCTTCCTGATCATGTCCCAATTAGATACCATCGCTGTCCTGGATTTCGGAGGCCAATACGCTCACCTAATCGCTAACCGCGTACGGCGTCTAGGGGCCTTCACAAAAATATTATCCCCTGATGTTTCTTTCTCTGAACTCGCAGACGCGAAAGGCATCATTTTTTCAGGGGGGCCTTCCAGCGTTTATTCCAAAAATGCGCCTCCATTTAATGTGGAAATTTTGCGCCAGGCAAAGGTCCCTATCTTGGGAATTTGTTATGGGCATCAGTTAATTGCGTACCATCTCGGTGGGCGTGTGGAACCTGGCAAGGTTAAGGAATACGGGATTGCAGAATTGCACATCCATGGTGAAAATCCTTTGTTGCAAGACATCCCCGCAGATACCCCCATGTGGATGAGCCACGGCGACCATGTGGCGGAACTCCCGGCTGATTTCCAGATTCTTGCCTCAACAGATGATTGTGCTGCTGCCGCAGTATGCGCTAGGAGTCGCCCTCTTTATGGAATACAATTCCATCCTGAAGTGACTCATTCGCAATATGGTTCCCAGTTATTACGGAACTTCATTCAGATTTGCGGTTGCCGGGAATCTTGGAACATGAAATCCTATTTGCCGCTCATTTCTCAACGCATTCGGGATCAGGTCGGAGACCGCAATGTTTTTCTCTTGGTTTCTGGAGGGGTAGATTCGACCGTAGCATTTGTGTTGCTGAATCGGGTGCTCGGTTCTAAACGTGTTTTGGGATTGCATATCGACAATGGCATGATGCGCCTGCACGAAAGCGATAAAGTCAAGGAGTTCCTTCAATCCGATGGAATGGACAATCTGCGCGTGGTGGATGCCACAGTTGATTTTCTTACCCCACTGGCCGGGGAGGCCTCCCCAGAAGCGAAACGTAAATCCATCGGCGCCACCTTCTTGCAGGTGAAAGACCGGGAATTAGCTCGCTTGCGTCTGGATCCACAACGTTGGATGACTGCGCAGGGAACGATTTATCCTGACACCATCGAAAGTGGAGGCAACAAAAACTCAGACCTGATCAAGACCCACCACAATCGGGTTCCCGAAGTGATGGATTTGATGCGTAAGAATATGCTGCTGGAGCCTTTGTCCGATCTTTACAAGGACGAAGTCCGGCAATTGGGTGAGGAGTTAGGGATCCCTCATGCTTTGGTTTGGCGGCATCCGTTTCCTGGCCCTGGTCTTGGTGTGCGCCTTCTTTGCTCGGATGGTAACTTCGAGGGCCC
>DATIQS010000275.1:0-11849 GCA_035470605.1 Fibrobacteraceae bacterium | reverse complement strand
CCTTCGTTTCGCTATCCGCGAAGGCGGTCGCACCGTCGGCGCTGGATCCGTCACTGAAATCATCAAGTAATGAGGAATTCATGGCTGGTGAACGTATTCGTATTCGACTGAAATCCTTTGACCACCGGATGATCGACCGGTCGGCCCAGGATATCGTCAGTACTGCTAAAAATACTGGGGCCCGTATTGCGGGTCCTATCCCCCTCCCGACTAAAATCCGGAAGTACACTGTCCTGCGCTCCCCGCACATCGACAAGACCTCCCGTGAGCAATTCGAGTCACGTACCCATAAACGTTTGATCGATATCCTCGATGCCACCCCGCAAACCGTTGATTCTTTGATGAAGCTCGATTTGCCTGCCGGTGTGGAAGTTGAAATCAAGGTGTGAGAATGAACGGAATTCTTGCAAAAAAATTGGGAATGACCCAGATCTTCACAGATCAAGGTGAACGTGTGCCAGTCACTGTGCTGGAAGCCGGCCCTTGTGTGGTTATTTGCCATAAAACAATTGAAAATGATGGTTATGCCGCTGTGCAAATCGGCTTTGGCCTAAAAAAAGAAGCCCGCCTGAATAAGGCAGAAGAAGGCTTGTTTCAAAAGGCTGGTGTCACTGCTCGCGAGCATTTGGCTGAAATTCGCGAAGAGGAACTCTCCGCTTGGCCTATTGGTAAGGAATTTGGCACTGCCGATGTCTTTGCTGATGCTAAAGTGGTCAATGTAAGTGGAGTTTCTAAGGGTCGCGGTTTCTCTGGCACAATCAAGCGCCACAATTTTAACTGTGGTCCGCGCTCCCATGGCTCCCATAACATTCGTGAACCGGGGTCCCAGTCTGCGCACTCCTTCCCGGGCCGTGTGTTCCCTGGCAAGCGTCTGGCTGGTCAATATGGAAACAAGAAGGTCACGGTGAAGAACTTGGCAGTGGTCAAGGTCGATAACGATCGTAACCTCTTGTATGTCAAGGGCGCCGTGCCGGGTCCCAAGAACGGCATCATCGTAGTGAGGAAAGGCTGATGGCTACCGCAAAGCTTTATGCGCCCAATGGGGAATACAAGCAGAACATCGATCTGCCTGCCGATTTGTTCGACGCGCCGGTGTCCGAGGCTTGCATGTATTTGACCATCAAGGCTTACCGCACCAATCAACGTCAAGGCACAGCCAAGACACAGACCCGCTCTGAAACTTCCGGTGGCACGCATAAGCCCTGGAAGCAAAAGGGAACTGGCCGTGCTCGTGCTGGTGCGAATAATTCTGCTGTTTGGGTACGAGGCAACAAGGCTCATGGCCCTAAGATGGTTGATTATCATGAGAAGGTCAATAAGAAAGTGAAGCAGAAGGCTTTCCGTTCTGCCTTGACCCTCAAGGCGAAGGACAGTCAAGTGCTGGTCTTTGAAAAGTTGGTGTTTGAAGCACCGAAAACCAAGGATTTTTTGGCGACAATGGCCAAGGCCGGACTTGAAGCTAGGAACACGTTGTTTTTGGTTTCTCCTGCCGACAAAAATTTGGCTTTATCTCTGCGGAATATTCCTTGGGCTCGCACCATGCGTGTAAATGATGCGAACACTTATGAAGTGGTCCGCGCCGGTAATCTGGTTCTTTCCCAAGAGGCCTTGGGCTTACTCGCTGGAGGCAACCGATGAAAGACATTCATCAAGTCCTGGTTGAACCCCATATTACCGAGGTCAGCACCAAGAATATGGTGGACCCCAAAACGGGGGTATACCGTTATGTGTTCAAGGTGTATCTGGATGCCAATAAACAAGAAATTCGTGCTGCGATTGAGAAGCGCTTTAGTGTCCAGGTGGACACCATTCGTACGTTGATTGTTCGTGGCAAAATCAAGCGGGTTCGCGTTGTGGCAGGCAAAAAGTCCAACTGGAAAAAAGCATATATCAAGCTGAAACCAGGCCACAAGATTTCCGAGTTCGAGGGAACCTGATATGGGACTAAAGATTTTTAATCCAACCACTCCGACTTTGCGCTACAAGCAATTGTCTGACAAGTCGGAAATTACAGCGGAAAAACCTTATAAATCTCTTACTGAGGGAATTAAGCGTTCTTCTGGTCGTAATAACCAAGGCCGTGTTACTTCCCGTCGTCGTGGAGGTGGCCATAAGAAATTGTATCGTATCGTTGATTTCAAGCGCAATCGCGAAGTCCCTTGCGTTGTGGAAACAATCGAATATGATCCAAACCGCACAGCTCGCATCGCACTGGTGAAATATGTCGACGGTCAGCGCCGTTATATTATTGCCGCAGAAGGAATGAAAGTTGGCGATGTGCTGAAATGTGGTGATGGGGCTGAATTCAAGTCGGGCAATACGATGCCCCTGCGTGATATTCCCCTGAATACCTTTATTTATAATATCGAGTTGAAGCCCGGCAAAGGGGCTCAGTTGGCTCGCTCCGCTGGCGCCGCTGCCGAGTTGATCGCTAAGGATGGTCGTCTGGTTCAGGTCCGTCTCCCCTCTGGAGAGGTGCGCTTGATTCAAGAGGTTTGCCTTGCGACCATCGGTCGTGTCAGTAACGCGGATCATCTGAATGAATCTTCCGGTTCTGCTGGTCGTTCCCGTTGGTTGGGTATTCGTCCTTCCGTTCGTGGTGTGGCTATGAACCCTGTGGATCATCCTCTGGGTGGTGGTGAAGGCCGTACTTCGGGTGGTCGTCATCCCTGCTCTCCTTGGGGCAAAAATTCCAAGGGCCAGAAGACTCGTAATAACAAGGCCACCGACAAGTTTATCGTCAAGCGCCGTACAAAGAGGGCATAACAGATGTCAAGATCTCTTAAGAAAGGTGCATTTGTGGACACTTCCGTACTGAAAAAGGCGCAAGCCATGCAAAGCACGGAAAAGAAACAGGCTATTAAAACCTGGTCCCGCCGTTCCACCATCGTTCCCGATTTTGTCGGTTTGACCTTTTCGGTCTATAATGGCAAAACCTTTGTTCCTGTCTATGTGACTGAGAATATGGTGGGCCATAAGCTGGGTGAATTTTCGCCAACGCGAATTTTCCGTGGCCACCGGAAGGAAGAAAAGGCTGCGGCGCCTGGAGGAAAGAAATAATGGAAGCTGTGGCAAAAGTCCGCTATATCCGCTATGGACAGCTGAAGTTGCGTCAGGTTGCTGATCTGGTTCGCGGGAAGTCCGTCGATCAGGCTTTGGCGATTCTTTCGCTTCTGCGTTCCCGTAAGAAGGGTGCCGGCATTGTGGAAAATGCTGTGAAATCCGCTGTAGCCAACCTGAAGAATTCTGATGTCGGTGCTGGAATCCAGAAGGATTCCCTCAGTATCAAGCAGATTCACGTCAGCGGCGGTCCGATCATGAAGCGCATTCGTCCCCGTTCTCAAGGGCGAGCCTTCCGTATCGAGAAGCCCATGTCCCACCTGACGGTCGTCGTTTCCGATTAATGGAGTAACAATGGGTCAAAAGACACATCCCTACGGTCTCCGCCTCGGCGTTATCAAAACTTGGAATTCCAAGTGGTATGCTGAACGGAAATTTTCCGACTTGCTTTATGAGGACATTGTCCTGCGTCGTTATTTGCTCAAACGTTTTGAGCATGCCTCGATCTCCAAGATCGGCATTGAACGTACGGTCAAGAAGGTCAACGTCAATATCCACACCGCCCGTCCCGGTATCGTGATCGGTAAAAAGGGTGAAGAGGTGGAACGTCTGAAGAAAGAACTTCAGTTCCTGACGGGCAAGGACATTTACATTAACATCGTCGAGATTAAGCGTCCCGAAGCGGATTCCAAGCTGGTGGCTGAAAATATTGCCCGACAGTTGGAAAAGCGTATCTCCTTCCGTCGTGCAATGAAGCGCGCTATTCAGTCTGCGATGCGTCTGGGTGTGGAAGGGATTAAGGTACAGGTGGGTGGACGTCTCGGCGGCGCCGAAATTGCCCGCGTGGAAAAGTATGCCGAAGGCCGTGTGCCGCTGCATACATTGCGAGCGGATATTGATTATGCCACCGCCATCGCAAAGACCGTCTATGGTTCCATCGGTGTGAAGGTGTGGATCATGCATGGCGAAATTATTGGCAAGGATAACATCGCTGAATCTCAGAATGGGAAGGTGTAATCGCAATGCTGAGTCCTAAGAGAACGAAATACAGAAAGATGATGAAGGGCAAGATGAAGGGTCGTGCCACCCGGGGTGATTATGTTGCCTTTGGTGAAATCGGCTTGCAAGCCCTGGAGCGTTGCTGGCTGACTGCCCGCCAGATTGAGGCCGCTCGTGTGGCCATGACTCGTAAGATCAAGCGTGGTGGGCGTGTTTGGATTCGTGTATTCCCGGACAAACCTGTTTCGAAAAAGCCTGCTGAAACCCGTATGGGTAAAGGCAAGGGCGCGCCGGAATTTTGGGTGGCCGTGATTCATCCTGGCCGTATCATTTTTGAAATGGCTGGCGTAGAGCGACCGTTGGCTCTGGAGGCTCTGCGTGTGGCAGCCCAGAAACTTCCGCTCAAGGTCAAAATCATTGAGGCGTCGGAGATCTGATGAAAGCGATTGAATTGAAAGAAATGAGCGACGAACAGCTCAAGGCAAAGCTCGACGAGCTTTCCTCCAGTTTGTTCAATTTCCGGTTCACCGCCAAGACTGGTCATTTGGATAATCCGTCCGTGATTCGTTTGGCGCGCAAGGACATCGCCCGGATCAAGACCATCCTGACTCAACGGGCCAAGGCTGTGAAGGCCTGATAGGAGAAGTTATGGAAAGAAATCGCCGTAAAGTCAGACAAGGAATCGTGTTTTCGAGCGCGATGGATAAGACGATCACCGTGGTGGTCGAAGACCGTAAGCGTCATCCGATTTATAACAAGATCATGACTACCTCTTCCAAGATGAAGGCTCACGATGAAAAGAATGAGGCTGGAAAGGGAGATATGGTGGAAATCATGGAAACCCGTCCGCTATCCAAAACCAAGCGCTGGCGCCTGGTTCGGGTCGTGGAGAAAAAGAAGTAACCCGTTGGAGTAAGGCGTTATGATTCAGGAAGAAACCAGACTAGTGGTGGCTGATAACAGCGGCGCCAAAGAAGTCGCCTGCATCCGGGTGCTTGGTGGAACGAATCGTCGTTATGCCAGTCTCGGCGATGAAATCGTCGTGTCGGTTAAGGACGCCATCCCCCAGAGCAAGGTCAAGAAAGGCTCGGTGGCCCGTGCGGTCATCGTGCGTACCCGCAAGGAAGTCGGTCGCAAAGATGGTTCTTACATCCGTTTTTCCGACAACGCGGTGGTGTTGATTAACACTACTGGCGAACCTCGTGGAACTCGCATTTTTGGACCTGTAGCCCGTGAGTTGCGCGATCGCAAATACATGAAGATTGTTTCCCTCGCCCCTGAGGTGCTGTAATGAACATCAAGAAGAACGATACCGTTAAGGTGATCGCGGGATCCTGCAAGGGAAAAACCGGTCAGGTTGTGCGAGTGATTCTCGACAAGAACCAGGTGGTTGTCGGTGGAGTGAATATTGGCAAGCGCCACGAAAAACCTAGCCGTACAAATCAGACGGGAGGTATTGTGGATAAGGAAATGCCCTTGGCGATTTCCAATGTGATGATTGTCGATCCCAAGACTGGCGTTCCCACCCGGATTCGCCGTAAGCGTGAACCAGGCAAGGCCAGCGTCCGCGTTAGCGTGAAAAGCGGCACCGTTTTGGACTGAGGACTGACGAATGAGTCTCAAGGAATATTATCAGAAGACCGTAGTTCCCGAGCTGATGAAGCAACGGGGCTACAAAAATGTGATGCAGGCTCCTCGCCTGCAGAAGATTGTGCTCAATATGGGCGTAGGCGAAGCTGTAGCCAACCGTAAGGTGTTGGATGAGGCTGTCGAACTCTTGACGAACATCACCGGCCAGAAGGCTGTGGTGACCAAGTCCAAGACCGCCATTTCGAATTTCAAGCTCCGTGAGGGGTTGGGAATTGGCGCTCGGGTGACCCTGCATGGAGAGAACATGTGGGATTTCCTCTACCGTTTCATCAACATTGATCTGCCTCGTGTCCGCGATTTCCGCGGAATTCCTCGCCGCGGTTTTGATGGATCGGGCAATTATACCATGGGCATCAAGGAACAGACGATCTTTGTTGAGGTCGATATCGACAAGATCTCTCAGACCTTGGGTATGGACATTACATTTGTTACCTCCGCCAAGACGGATGAAGATGGTCGCGCTTTGCTCGAGGCGTTGGGCCTTCCCTTCAGGAAATAAGGTAAGAATATGGCTAGCAGAAGATTGATCGAAAAGTGCAAGCATACCCCAAAATTCACGGTTCGTGGCTATAACCGTTGCAAGCGTTGCGGACGTCCGCATGCTTTTATGCGCGACTTTGGCCTGTGCCGTATTTGTTTCCGTGAAATGGCGTTGGCGGGCGAAATTCCCGGTATCACCAAATCTTCCTGGTAAGGAGTTCGAATGTCTCTTAGTGATCCTATTGCAGATATGCTTACCCGCATTCGCAACGCCTCTACGGCTCATATGCCAGTAGTGGATATTCCGGCCTCTGGTCTGAAGCGCGAGATGGCTCGGGTTCTCCAGGAAAAGGGCTTCATCAAGAAGTTTGTTGTCGTGGAAGATGGCAAGCAGGGATTGATTAAGCTGTTGCTCCGCTACACCAATGGCGTTTCCGCCATTCAGGGTTTGCAGCGTGCCAGCCGTCCTGGTTTGCGTCATTATTCCTCCGTTGAAAAGCTGCCCCGTGTTCGTAATGGCCTGGGCTACGCTATTCTGTCCACCCCTCAGGGCGTCATGACTGACCACGAAGCGCGCAAGCTAAATGTCGGTGGCGAAGTCCTGTGCAAGGTTTGGTGAGGTCATATGTCCCGAGTAGGCAAAAAACCCATTGAAATTCCCAAGGGAGTCAAGGTTTCCATTAACGGCAAAACCGTGAACGTGGAAGGCCCCAAGGGCAAGCTTTCCCATACAGTCCATGAAATTCTGGACATTAAAAAGGAAGGCGAAACCATCGTGATTACCCGTCCCGATGATCTGAAGTTCACTCGTGCCATTCATGGTACCACTCGTGCCTTGGTTGCCAACCTCTGTAAAGGAGTCGGTGAAGGTTACAAGAAGACTTTGGAAATCGTCGGCGTTGGCTACCGCGTTGAACAGCAGGGTAAGGATTTGAACCTGGTGCTGGGATATTCCCATCCGGTGATCTATAAGGCACCAGAAGGCATCTCCCTGAAGGCGGATGGTCAGCTCAAGATCATCATTGAAGGTGTTGATAAGCAGAAGGTCGGTCAAGCGGCTGCGGAAATCCGCAAGTTCCGTCGTCCTGAGCCCTATAAGGGCAAGGGTATTCGCTATGAAGGCGAATCCGTCCGTAGAAAGCAAGGCAAAAAAACCGGTAAGTAATAGGTAGGCAAATGGCTGACATTGCAAAAAAAAGACTTGAAGCCCGTGTGGCGCGGCACTCCCGTATCCGCAAAAAGATGTCCGGGACAGCTGAGCGCCCTCGCCTCTGCGTGCGCAGGACCCTCCGGTACATGGTGGCCCAGATCATTGATGATGATAAGATGTGCTCGTTGTTGCAGCTGAATTCCGCCGATAAGGAATTTCAAAAGCAACATGGCGAACTCAATAAAACCGAGCAAAGCCGCAAATTGGGGGCTCTGATCGCTGAACAAGCGAAGGCAAAGGGAATCCAAAGCGTGGTGTTTGACCGCGGTGGTTACATTTATCACGGTCGTGTCCAGGCTCTGGCTGATGGCGCCCGCGAAGCTGGTCTGGAATTTTAAAGCAGAGGTGAACGTTGGAACGCGAAGCTCAAATCTCCGAATTTGAAGAAAGGGTTGTTCATATCAACCGTTGCGCCAAGGTGGTGAAAGGCGGACGTCGCTTTTCCTTTAGCGCTCTTGTTGTTGTGGGCAATAAGAATGGCAAAGTGGGCATGGGACTGGGCAAAGCCAAAGAAGTCTCCGAAGCCATCCGCAAGGGAGGCGAAGCCGCCCGTCGCAATTTGATTGAAGTGAATTTACACGAGGGTACCATTTCCCATGAGATTCTGGTGAAATATGGTGCAACTCGGGTTATGCTGATGCCTGCTGCTCCAGGGACTGGGGTCATGGCTGGTGCTGCTGCTCGTGCGGTTTTGGAATTAGCGGGTATCCATAATATCCTAACCAAGGTGTTTGGTTCCTCTAATCCAGGCACCGTGGTTCGCGCTTGTCTGGAAGGCTTGCTTTCCATGCGAAACAAGAAGGAATTTGCCGCTTTGCGTGGCAATGTTTGAGGGTTTGATCATGGAAAAGAAAATCCGCATCACCCAAGTTAAAGGGACTGTTCGCACATTACCCGAGCATCGCGCCAATATTGCCGCTTTGGGATTGCATGGCATTGGTACGGTGACAGAAAAAAAACTCAGTCCGGCAATTGCTGGAATGCTGCGCCGTGTGCGCCATCTTGTTAAGGTCGAGGAAATCTAAATGCGACTGAATGAATTTAAGCCCGGAAAAACGGGCACCACGAAGCGCAAGCGCATCGGACGTGGGCCTGGCTCTGGTTGGGGTACAACCGGTGGCCGTGGTCAGAAAGGTCAACATGCTCGTAAGTCCGCTCATGCTGGACGAGTGGCTTTTGAGGGTGGCCAAATGCCTATCGAACGCCGTTTGCCGAAGCGTGGTTTTAAGAGTCCTTTCCCTAAGGATACTCAGGTAGTGAATCTGAAGAAGATCGCTTTGATTGATGCTGTTGAAATTGATGCCAAGGTCCTTTTTGACCAAGGAGCAATTAAGCAGGTTGAAAAACCGATTAAAGTGCTTGGTTTTGGATCGATCACCAAGGCCGTCACTCTTAAAGTGAACGCGGTAAGTGAGAACGCCAAAAAGGCGATCGAAGCTGCCGGCGGAAAAGTCGAGATCATCTAATGGAATCCATCAAGAAAGCTCTGGACGCCTTCGCCAATGCCCTCAAGATTGAGGATCTACGCAAGAAGATTCTCTTTACTTTGGCGGTTTTGATCCTATATCGTGTAGGTGGTCATATTGCCATTCCTGGCATTGATCCGAAACGTCTAGCGGATTTCTTTGCCCAGAATTCCAACAACCTGTGGGGACTTTATGACGCCTTCACCGGTGGTGCCTTTGCCAAGGCTACGATCTTTGCACTAGGGATTATGCCTTACATCACCGCGAGTATCGCTATTCAGCTTATGGGCTCTGTTATTCCGACCATTCAGATGCTTCAAAAGGAAGGGATGGAAGGGCGTGCGAAGCTTAATCAGTGGACTCGCTATTTTACTGTGATCCTGGCTGCGCTGCAATCCTGGGGAATTTCGGTTTGGTTGTCCAACATCCGCGTAAGTGTGGATGGTTTGCAGGGCGCTTCGGTTCTTTTGGATTCCTTTAACAGCGGAGCAGGGAACATCGGTTTCCGTTTGTTAGCTACCTTGACAATGACTACAGGTACCGTATTTATTATGTATTTGGGTGAACAAATTACCGCTCGTGGGATTGGTAATGGGATTTCCCTGATTATTTTTGCGGGCATTGTTGCCAATCTTCCTTTAGCGGTAACCCGTGAGTGGGAACAATTTATGGCCGGAAACAGCCCGTTGATGACGGAGATTCTGATTATTGGTGTTGTGGTGGCTATTATTACCTTTATTGTTTTTATGGAGCAGGCGATTCGCCGGATTCCTTTACAGAGTCCTCGCCGGGTTGTTGGGCGCAAAGTGATGGGCGGGCAGTCTTCTTATTTGCCTTTTAAAGTGAACACCGCTGGCGTTATCCCAGTAATTTTTGCCTCTTCCATTATGTTTGTCCCTGCTATGTTGGCCTCCTGGGCTCCCAATATTCAATGGGTACAAGGCTTCGCGACGGCGTTCTTACCTGGCCACATTACCTACTCGGTGATTTTTGGCGTGCTGATCGTTTTCTTCGCGTATTTTTACACGGCGATTCAGTATAACCCAAGTGACATCGCAGATAACCTGAAAAAATCAGGTGGATTTATTCCGGGAATTCGTCCGGGGCGTAAAACTGCTGAGTATGTGGATCACATTTTAACGCGAATTACGCTGCCCGGAGCCATCTTTTTGGCGCTGATTGGTGTGGTTCCTTTACATCTGAAAGATGCTTTAAATATGCAATTCTATATTGGGGGCACTTCCGTGCTCATCGTTGTGGGTGTTGCATTGGATACGCTCCGTCAAATCGAGGCTCAACTGCATACAAAGAATTATGAAGGATTTCTGAAGCATGGTCGCATCCGTGGAAGGATGGCGTCCTGAATGGCTAAAGAAGAAGGTATCCAGGTCGAAGGCGTCGTTCTTGAAGCCCTGCCGAACGCTAGTTTTCGGGTCGGTTTGGAGAACGGTCACGAAATTTTGGCTCATGTTTCTGGGAAAATGCGGAGGAATTTTATTCGCATTCTCCCTGATGACAAGGTGCTGGTCGAGATTTCGCCTTATGATTTGACGCGCGGCAGAATAACGTATCGGTATAAATGAAAAGGGTTGACCATGAAAATTAAAGCATCGATTAAACCCCGGTGTTCCAGTTGTAAGATCATCCGTCGAAAAGGGATCTTGCGGATCATTTGCGACAAAAACCCCCGCCATAAGCAGAAACAGGGATAGGAGTCTCTAGATGGCACGTATTGCTGGTGTTGATTTGCCAAGAAGTAAAACGGTCGAATATGGCCTGACATCTCTTTATGGTGTTGGCCTGCACACATCTCGCGCTATTTGTGCGGAATTGGGCATCGACTTACAGAAGAAAGTGGGCGACCTGACCGAAGAGGAACAGGGTAAGATTCGCCGTATGCTGGAAGAGAAGTATCTGGTGGAAGGCCAGTTGCGCTCTGAGCTTGCGTTGAATATTAAGCGTCTGGTGGATATCGGATGCTATCGTGGAACTCGTCACCGCAAAGGTCTCCCTGTGCGTGGGCAGCGTTCCCGTACGAATGCCCGTACCCGTAAGGGCCCCAAGAAAACTGTGGCCAACAAGAAGAAGTAATAGGAGATTTTCGTGGCTGAGAACGAAGAAGTCAAGGAATCCGCCGCCGTCGCTCCGGTTGCCGAAGCTGGCGAGGAAAAGGTCAAGAAATCGAAGAAGCGCGTAGACGTTCAGGGTGTGGCCCATGTTTATGCCTCCTTCAATAATACGATCGTGAGTATTGCTGATGGCCGTGGAAACGTGGTGTCTTGGAGCTCTCCGGGCAACGTGGGTTTCAAGGGCTCGCGCAAGAGCACTCCGTTTGCTGCGCAGTTGGCCTCCGAATCCGCCGCTCGTAAAGCCTTTGATATGGGCGTACGGAAAGTGGACGTTCGAATTCGTGGAGCCGGAGCCGGTCGTGAATCTGCTGTTCGTGCCATCAAAAACGTGGGCATCGAAGTGATGACCATCCGCGACGTGACAGGCATTCCGCATAATGGTTGCCGTCCCAAGAAAAAGAGAAGGATTTAATTCCAAGGGGGAATCTGCTATGATGTGGAAATCTCTTCAAATGCCGCGCAATTTCCAGAAAACAGAGTCTTCTGCGGATGGTCGTAGCGCGAAGTTCGTGGTAGACGCCTTGGAGCGTGGTTGGGGCATTACGGTAGGTAACGCTCTTCGCCGGGTGTTGTTGTCCTCTTTACAGGGAGCCGCTGTGGTCTCTGTTAAGTTTGAAGGCATCGCCCATGAATATTCAACCATTAAAGGTGTCAAAGAAGATGTCGCGGACATTCTATTGAATCTCAAGGCTCTTCGGGTCAAGCTTTTGTCTGATCATGATGAAACCTTGCGCTTGGACGTGTCTGGTGAAGGTAAGGTTACGGCGGCAGCCATTGAGGTCAACCCTAATGTGGTGATCCTTAATCCTGGTTTAGAAATTGCAACCTTGAGTGGCGGCGCTACCCTGTCTATGG
>DATIQS010000274.1:0-6599 GCA_035470605.1 Fibrobacteraceae bacterium | reverse complement strand
GCAGTCTAGGCAGCTTTCTCAATTACAACATTTGGATGTTTTGATCGCAGATGATAGCGAAATTGCCAGAGATAATCTGGCAGAGGTTGCTGCATCCATTGGATGGACTCCCACCCCTGTCAATGGGGGAAACGCAGCAATTCAAACGGTACAACAACATGCGTCTGATGGAAGTCCATTTGACGTCCTTCTCCTAGATTGGAGAATGCCTGACCTGGATGGTCTAGAAGTGGCGAGCCGACTACGCAAAGAGAAAAGCACACAGAAGACTCCCATCATTCTCGTGGCAACGGCCTATTCTCGGGAAGAGCTTTCCCAACATCCTGATATTGCCAGTATTGACGGAATTTTGCCCAAACCAGTGACAAGTTCCAGTTTGTACAATGCGGTTCAGGATGCAATGCACCGGAAACAGGGAGATCTACAGGCCCATCCAACCGCGTCTGGACCAAAGCGTTTGCAGGGTGTTCGCGTTCTTGCCGTGGATGATAATGAATTTAATCGAGATGTCGTGGAACGAATCCTGAGTTTTGAGGGGGCCCAAGTAATTCTGGCTGGAGATGGGAAATCAGCCTTGGATTTACTGTCAAAAAATGAAGGAAAAATCGATGTGATCCTGATGGATGTGCAAATGCCGATTATGGATGGATACGAAGCCTCTCGAGAAATCAGAACCAATCCATCTTATCAAGCTCTTCCCATTGTGGCGTTAACGGCCGGCGCTTTTTCGGCCCAACAACAAGCAGCAAAAGAAGCCGGCATGGACGCTTTCGTTCCAAAGCCCTTCGATGTGGAAGTTCTGGTAAATACAGTTTCCCGTCTGGGCAAAAAAGATTCCAAAATTTCTCCCGTCCCCCCCTCCGAGGCTCCAACGTCCCAATCCGAAGGGGGAAATCACTCTGTTCGCCCTTTGATAGATGCGGCTCGGGGTGTTTCAATTTGGAAAAATGAGGAGCTATTTCACGACTCTTTGCTTCGCTTTATCCGTGGGAACCGAGACATGGCGGAACAAATCGAGCAGGCCTATCAGAAAAAAGACATAACAAAGGTGGATTTCCTTGCGCATAAGCTAAAAGGCGTTGCAGGGAACCTCTCCCTTCCGAGACTCTCCGATGCGGCTGCCGAAATTGAAAAACGGGCACACCAAGGCGAGGATCCGGCTCTACAAATTCCACGGCTTCGAGAGGTCCTTTCCGAAACAATTGAGGCCGTTATGGATGTAGCCCATCCTGAGCCCCTTCCGTCTCCTATTCTGAAGGAGACTGTTGATTCGGAGACTCTGGCCAAATTGTTACAAGAATTAGCTTCCGCATTGGACTCGGATAATCACCGGACTATTCTTGCCGCCATGGCTCCATTGGAGGGGATTCTCCCTTCTATGAATTATCAGGAATTATTCAAAGATGTGGACGCGTATAATTTCCGACAGGCCGAAGAGTCTTTAAAAAAAGTTGCGTTGGCTCTGCACGTCCCGTTACAGATAAAGGGAGGAAACACATGAAACAAGGGACTATTCTTATTGTGGATGATGACCCTGAGAATTTGGCCATCCTGGACCAAATCTTGGGGGATGAATATCCCGTGGTGACAGCGTCCAGCGGTCGAGGGGCTCTTGAAGCCGTCGCAAAACACAAACCAGCGCTCATCCTTCTGGATGTGCGGATGCCGGACATGGATGGCTTAACGGTATGCACTCAGCTAAAAGCAAACAAAGAAACAGAATCGATTCCTGTATTGTTTGTAACAGCACTGGATGAGGTCTGTGATGAGGCTGCTGGATTTGCCGCGGGTGCGGTGGATTATCTGGTAAAACCCGTTTCCCCCTCGATTGTTCGGGCGCGCATTCGGACTCACTTATCCCTAACGCGAGTGGAAACATTGGAACGGAGTTACCGAGAAGCTGTGTATATGCTCGGCGAAGCAGGGCACCACAACGACAACGACACGGGATTACATATTTGGCGTATGGCGGCTTATGCGAGCCTTCTTGCCCATTATTGGGGATGGGACTCCGAACAGTGCCACTCCATTGAATTGGCCGCTCCAATGCATGATACGGGGAAACTAGGAATTCCAGACCGGATTTTACGCAAGCCCGGTCCGTTGGATTCAAACGAGTGGCTGGTAATGAAAACCCATTCAAAAATAGGTCACAACATCCTTTCCAAAAGTCTGGCTCCAGTATTTCAAATGGCTGCGGATATCGCACTACATCATCACGAAAAATGGGATGGTGGCGGGTATCCTGATGGCATTGCTGGCCCGGATATTGAGGAGTCTGCACGTCTTGTCGCTATTGCGGATGTGTTTGATGCTCTCTCTATGAGACGCCCCTATAAGGAACCTTGGTCCATGATTAAAATTTTAGAAACGATCTCCTTTGGTGCCGGGCATCATTTTGATCCGCAGATGGTGGAGTGTTTCTTTGACATCCTGCCTAAAATCAAGGAAATCAAGGAATGTTGGGACCACCAAGAACAACACAAAACCTTTTCTTATGAGCAGTCTCGTTCCGCAGAAATAGGCCTCCACGGCCGATCTCAAACAGACCTATTTTCGTTTCCAAACGCTGCACTTTAGGGCAACCGATCAACTGCGGCTGTTAGGATTAAGGACCTGAGGGATTGTGATTTGCAAAAGTACGGACCCACGAGAAATCCCTGGAAACTCACATGGTGAGTTTCTCAGGGGAAGTCGTGTAGGGCCTAGGGATTGGAAATCATCTTGACTCCCATCACCCGACCCGATTGGAGGAGCACAAATTGGTAGATCCCTGTTTGATGGAAGCCTAAATTGTCGATGGATGTCAAAGAAAGATTTTTTCCAGCAATAGAAGAAACTCTACGCCCCTTCAGGTCATAGACGTCGATCCGAGCGTCGGCAACAAACGCGTCTTTGGCTTTCACCTTGATTTGCGTCGTACTGGTGAAATTCGCCACCACACTCATATCCTGGTCTATGGAAAGGCTCAACGGGTTGTCCGTTCCTGATGCATCCCCACTCCAACCAGTAAATTCTGCGCCGCTATCTGGAGTTGCAGTGATGGTTTTTACGGCTCCAGAAATATAAGTGCCGGAGCCTGCAGCAGGGGTGACACTGCCCGAACCAACAACAGAGGTGGTCAGGGTATAGGTGGTCAATGAAAGATTAGAATTCCCCTTCAAGTTGGTGTTGGCAAACTTCACCTGATAAGGCCATTGCTCATCGTTGGTGTTGTCATCGTCCCAGACGTGGTGCCAATGTTCCTGGGGCGCACCGGAGACAACAAGCCATAGCTTGGAACAGTTTGCAGGCACGGTGAAGCTCAAGGAGGCCTCAGGGTTAGAGCCCTCGGAATAATTCATACTATCCATTTCGCTATAGACGCGCGAGTTGTCATTGAGCAATGCGACGAAGCCAAACCTCCAGCCGCCTTGGTCGATATTCAATGACCGGTAACCGCTGACACCCGCCTCACCCTGGATGATCACCGAAACGTCTGTTTCTGTGGAAGGAGCAGTCAACTGGATGCAGTTGTAACCGTAATTTTCAATTGCCTCCGAGGAATCCACCCGCCAGAAGCTATCGGATGTCAGCGTCATGGAAACTTGCGATCGGCTATCGATATAATCCGCTCCGTAGGACTTGATGGCTGGTAAATCCCAGGTCGTAAGGCGGGCCGCTTGATCATACATTTCATCATTAAATTCCGATTGAGTCACCGAAGTCATGCGCATGTATGTATCCACAGGATCTTCCGGGCTCACCGACTCCCTCCACAGTTTTCCAATGAACTCGATTCCCCGCTTGTAGCTCCAATACTCCGGGAGAAAATAGTTGGCATAGCGTTGATCCTCGTGAAGCATGTGTTTATATGCGCCAGCGATGTAGTCAGTAAAATAGGCGTTGCTAAATTCCTGATCGGGATATACCCTCCACGCTTGCCATTGCGCGCACTGCTCCCAAAAGCCATTGCTGCCATCCCCATTGCTCTCAAATCCCCAGCGGTATCCCCCGCCGCTCACATCAGCACCCGTCATATACTGGAAACCATGCCCGATTTCATGGGCCACAATGGCATTGTAGCTCACCGCATCAGGATTCATGAACACGGAGCCCACAGAGTCGTCCTGGCCCGATCCATACGAAGTCCAATCGGTTGTGTATACGAGAAAGAACATCTGTTTGTACTTGTCGGTCAGGGACGAGTCCTTGATAACCATCTTCAGTGAATCCACATTAACGGTAAAGCTTTTTTCGACGACGGCCTCCAAAGTGTCCATGTTCACATAATAGCTTCCCGTCGCCGAAGAGGGGTCACTTCCGAAACCAGATTCCCAGAAGATGATCCAGTTGTCTGTCTCCACGCTTCGACTGTAGCTCCACTGGCTACTGGAATTATTCAGGTCATCGGTGATGAAGGTTGGAACGTAAATCGACTTAGCTGCAAATGCCGCAGAAACCAATAATAGACCAAAAAGGATTTTTTGCATAGTTTACCCGCCTCTTTATTCTTAATTGAGATATACCTCCTTTCTCCGTGGTCTCAAAGACGGGACGGCAAAGTTGCGTGTTCGTAGTTTACACACCCTCCACAGGCACCTGGCTCCATCCAATCCTGCACCACAGCAAAGAGGGCTACAATTCCAGCATCGCTTTGTGCTTTGGCCTAAACGCTATCGTAGAGCATTCATCAAGAGCAAGAAATCTTGCTTGCACAAATTGAACCAAAGGCCGCGCAGGAAGGGATGAAGGAACGCGTCCTAAAGCGCTCTGTTTCCAATCCGCCCCAAAAAAGACATCGCTAGCCAGGGCAAAGGCCAAAACCTTCCAATTCTGTTATTTTTTAGCCTAACGGCCACAGTTGTACATATAGTATGTGTGCCAGAAACAATGGAAGTTTAACCGACATATCAAAAGGAACAGAGTCGGCGCGCGATCTTGTACACGAAAGGATATGTGCCTGTAGTAGCTAAAGCTGAACTGGCATATCAGAACGGAAATACCATCCGACGGACCGGCAGCAAACTTGATCACTGCACTCCGCAACAGATGTCTACCTTGGATATGCTTCCTGCCGATGTGCATTCCGTTGGCAAAAAAGCCTTACGGAATGCTATGCACATTCCAACGACTTCAGGCTATGCCTGCTAGCCAGGTGTTGTCCACTTTGTGGAATTCGAGCAACCTCGAACGGAGAGATCATGAAAACAAGGCTTTCGGCCCCACTGACGGCGCACCTGGAGAGAGCGAGGGAGTGGAGGAGGCGCAATGGAGCGTGGGCGAGGCGACCCGATTAACTGCGGGTCTAGGTTTAACCCCTTTTACGATGGAGAACAACGATGACCGATAGCTGTTTAGTTTTGGAAGGAGGTGGATTGCGCTGCACCTTCACAGGAGGAATCCTTGAAGCCCTCCTCGCGAACCAAATCATCTTTCCCAGGCTAGTGGGCGTCTCCGGTGGTGCCTGTTCCGCGGTCTCCTACGTATCCAGACAACCTGGACGGAACTGGAAAATACATGTCGAATTACCTTCGCATCCAGAGTTCATGGGGTTTCGGCATCTCTTGGCCAAAGGCAGCTATTTCAATCCAGGCTTCACGTTTGAGGAGATCCCTAGCAAGCTGGTTCCATTTGACGAGAACGCCTATTACTCCAGTTCAAGTAAACTTGAAATCGTCACAACCGCTCGTGCAACGGGAACACATGCCGTCTTTGGCACAAACGAACAGGCTCGACTTGGAATCAACAAAGTCCTGCTAGCCTCCTCCAGCATCCCCCTTCTTGCTCCTGCGGTACAACTCGATGACGGTTTCTTCTTTGATGGGGGGGTCTCTGATTCGATTCCAGTAAACTACGCCCTGGAGAAAAGCGTCAAAGCGGTCGTGGTGCTGACCCGCCCCCGGGGGTATCGAAAAAAATCGCCATGGAGTTCTTACTTCTACGCCTGGGCGCTGCGCAAATACCCAAATTTTTTGCGAGCCGTAGTTCGCCGAAACGAGATGTATAACACCGAGCTAGATGATTGTGACCGTCTGGAAAAGGAAGGCCGCATCTTCGTTTTCGCACCATCCGCCCAAATCAAGGTCAGCCGCACCGAAAAAAGCCTCAAGCACCGAGCCGCTGCTTATCAGCATGGTCAAGAAATAGTCACTCGAGAGCTCAGCCGTCTACAGGAATTCCTCGGAGTGTAACAACTCAGCACGGAGGGCCGTCCGACAATCGCATCTATAAACCGAACGAACGAACGCAGTTGTACACAAAACGTATATGAGCCAGCAGCAGCGAAGGGCACTTCTAACAATTGCGTTACAATCATGGAATCAAGTGGTACCAAGCAAAAGCAGGGACGAAAATGGGCCAAGTTCACACAGTGGATATGGGCCCGTAGACAAATGGAGCTTGAACCTAGAGCCCACAGTTGAACGAGCCCATCAAATGACCGTCAATCGTCACTTTAAGAGACAAACGATTGCGATGTGCCACAGCCGATTTTATAAAAAAAGAATATTTAAAGGAGTCCTACAGTCTTGATAGCCCTACGACGGTTTGCTACATTGTAACTCTAATTTTTTGCGGGAGTAGCTCAGTTGATAGAGCGTCAGCTTCCCAAGCTGAAT
>DATIQS010000273.1:0-4781 GCA_035470605.1 Fibrobacteraceae bacterium | reverse complement strand
CTATGGTTAGGTAGTCTCTTTTTTCCTCGGGTTTATTCCGATGCAAAATTTCCGCGACCAGCCACAGGAACCCTAGGGAGAGGAGAATTCCGAGGTAAGGCGGCATATGGGTAATAGACTTGAAAATAGGGACAAAAATCAGGGAGGCCATACCCATGAAAAACATGAGGTTCTTTTCGAATGTCGTCGTTTCCACCCCTCGGCGAGTTGTTTTATCTGGGGGAACCACCGGCCCTTTGAGGAAGAAACTGACGACCAGTAGCGGTACAATCAAATTCACAAGGGAAGGAACGATCAACGCCTTGATGATGTTCAGGCTGGTGATTTGACCGCCAATCCATAACATGGTGGTGGTGACATCGCCAATGGGAGTCCATGCTCCTCCTGCGTTTGCGGCGACCACAATAATGCCCGCAAAGAACAGACGTTGATTATGGTCTTTCAGCAGACGTTTCATCAGGGTTACCATCACAATTGTGGTGGTCATGTTGTCGAGAATGGAGGACAGAAAAAAGGCGATGAAGCCGATGATCCAGAGTAGGGTGGACAAACGTTTCGCTTTAATTCGGCTCGTAATGACCTCGAAACCACCGTGGGAATCGGTCACCTCGACAATGGTCATGGCGCCGATCAAGAAGAAGACGATCTGGGCGGTTTCCGCCAGTTTTTCTTTGAGCTGTTCTAGAACCCCCTCTGTGCCAGCTGGGGAAACCAGGGACCAGAGGGTCCACATTATCCCCGCAGCCATCAAAGCAATGGAGGACTTATTGATTTTTAGGGGGTGCTCCAATGCGATCATCAGATACGCGAGAACGAATACAATAGCAATACTGGCCATAGGACTTCCTTCGATAATGACGCCCTAAATTTATATCCGGGAAACGAATTTTATTTCAAGACCAACTATTTTTGGTGGATTTGCACTGAATCAAGCCCGTCTAGACAGGACGCAGATTCGAGAAATCGTCATTGGAATCAAGGGGTGATTTGATAGCCAGGAACCAGCACATCCATTCGGGGGCGTAATCCTGATGAAACCCAGATTTTCTGAGAATCCTGCACCACAATTGCTTCGATTTGTCCCTGAGACCGCGTGGTCAATGCCTGGATACTGTCCAGAGGCAAAATCATAAACCAGGTGCACAGGGTGTTGGGGTTCATGTCGGGGAGGGAGGTCGTCACGGATACGCTGTGCTTGCCCTGTGTGGATTGTCCGGTGTGTGGGTCTAGAATGTGGTGGTGTCGGTGTCCCCTGGCATCGGTGAATTGTTGTTCATAATCTCCCGAGGTGCAGAATGATCTTGGGCCGGGAAGCATATCTACGGTTGCCAGGAGTTGCGATGGTTGAGCGGGATCCTTGATGCCGAGGCGCCAGGGGGCGTTTTGGGGCTTTGTCCCCCGGTATAGGAAATCTCCGCTGACGTCCACCAGCCAGTTGTTGCACTCTGCCGAATCCAGCAAGTGACCAATATGCTCCAGGATAGCACCTTCTAGGAACGCCCCAAGTGCAAAGTGGTGGTGCGTTTTTAATACGATCATGGCTTGTTTCGCGGAGTCCATTGCGTAGAGTGGGCTTTGTAGATCCTGAGTCAGCCGTATCAGTTCTGAATCGGAGGGAACGCGGGCGGAGTCGTTTTGCCAGCTGATTTTCCAAGCGTGTAGCAAATTGCCTACTCCCACATCAATTTCGCCATGTGAGTAGTCTCGAAACCATAGGGCAAAGGAAAAAATGTGGAAGGACTCCGAATCCAATGGGATAGTGTCTCCCGTTTGAGCCGAATACACTAGGGAATCCAACGGACCACCAGAGCGATATCGCTGCTGAAAATCCTCCAGCCAAGGCAGCAAATCCTGTAGAACAGTCTCAATGCGGGAAGAGTCGCCCCATGCGGTGATGTTGGTCGAAATGAATTTAGTGGCGTATGAACGCTGCCATTTCGTGGGTGTGGAATCTTGACAGCCGAGCAAGAGGATTGCATTGAAAAGGACTGTCCAAAAAATACGCATAGTCGGCTCCAGAATTTTGTGAGAGATCCCACAAGAACTGCATGTGTTTGCCATGGTATGGACACAGTATAAGATAAGTGAGGGACTCCTCTAAAAATTAACCTCAATGCCATTTTTTGAGCGAAATTGACGTAGGGAGGAGCAACCGTAGCCGGAATGGATCAAATGGGGGCTTTTAGAAGAGTCCTTATATCTAAAGGACGCAACTGTACACAGGAGAGTATTTTCTCCGTAATTCGGCAGGGCCGTCCTTAGGAGAGGATCTGTGCCAGTAACTGCTAAAGCCATACAGGCATGCCAAAACGGAGATATCATCCAACTGGCCGGCATCGCAGGGGGCGCAATGGATTGCGGTCGAGTCGGTCTGGTCAATTGCGACCGTTGGAATTCACCAGTTTTTGGCATAGGCTACCAGATCTTCCCACACGATAGTCGGAAGGCCCAATCTCCCCAATGAGAAAAGAACGTGTGTTGCCCCTTGACAAGCTTGCAGGCTTTTTCAAAATTTATCCACCTCATTCCAGCGGAAATGGTGGAATTGGTAGACACGCTAGATTCAGGTTCTAGTGAGAGTAATCTCATGGAGGTTCAAGTCCTCTTTTCCGCATCAGGGCCCGCAATCATGGGCCCTTTTTTGTTTTCTCCAAATTTCCAAATCATTATCTTTTCCTAATGTCGCAACGAGAATCCGCTTACGCAAAGATTAACCTATTTCTGGATGTCATTGCCAAACGTTCTGACGGGTATCATGATATCGGGACCCTGTTCCAGACCCTTGATGCTCATGACGATCTGGAGGCAGAAGTCCATGGGATGGGTGAAATTCGTCTGCGTTATGACACCCCCCAGGATTACCCCGTGGAAAAAGACCTCGTATACCGGGCTGCCATGGCTCTACGTGTCCATGGGGGAGCGCATCTTAGTGCTGACTTGTATTTACATAAGCGACTGCCTTTGGGGGCTGGATTAGGGGGAGGCAGTGCGGATGCGGCTGCCACTCTTCGCCTTTTAAACCGAATGTGGAATCTAAATCTACCAACGAAGGATTTATGCGACATCGGAGCAAAACTGGGTGCAGATGTGCCTTTTCTCATCGAAGGAGGGACGCAACAGGCATCTGGAATCGGGGAAATTCTAGCTCCTCAATCTCCTGCGCGATTGCCGAAGGATGTTGTTCTCGTTGTCGCCACGCCTCACTGTGCTGTACCCACCAAGGCGGCCTATTCAGGGATCCGGCCTTCTGGAACAGAACGATGGGATTTATTCCGCAAGCGGGGCTGTCTGGCCCCTTTGATGCCGGATTTTGATCTTTTTAACAAATTCGAGGAGTCTGTTTTGCCTCTGTATCCTCAGATTGCCACCCTGAAAGAGGCTTTTTCCGAGGACGGGGCATTACGGACGCTCATGTCGGGTTCTGGGGCTTCGGTTTTCGCCTTTTTTCAGGGAAACAGCGCTGCAGAAAACGCGCTAGAAAAGAGGCGCCTTCTTTGGCGATGGGGGACTATTGCCCATTTCGTGCAACATTGTTAATTTTGGCAACCGTTTTTTATGGGGTATCGTCAAGTGGTAAGACAACGGATTTTGATTCCGTCATTCGTTGGTTCGAATCCAGCTACCCCAATGCGAAGTTTTTAAGGAGTGCAACCATGCAACTGACATCCCTCAAGGCACAATCCCGCAAGCTGTCTGATTCCCGCGCTAACGTCCGCTTGCGCAAGTCCGGACAAATTCCGGCCGTCTATTATGGCCATGGCCAAACCCCCATGCACGTAAGCGTGAATGACGTGAGTTTGCGTAACGTGTTTGCACCAGGCAAACGGTATACCCTGATTGATCTGGAAATCGATGGCCAAGGAGGCAATCCGGCCATTATTCATGATTATCAAAAGGACGCCATTTCCTTGGATATCACCCATGTCGATTTCCTGAAAATTGACGAAAGCACGGAAATCAAGGTGCGTATCCCGGTTCGTCTGGTTGGACTTCCTGTGGGTGTGAAAACTGAAGGTGGCATTTTACAACAGGACAAGCGTTATGTCCATATTCTTTGCAAACCTGCGGACATTCCTGCAGAAATCGTTGTGACGGTGGACGATTTCCATGCGGGAACAGCGTTCTATGCGAAAGATTTGGACATAGGGAAAGCGAAACTAGCGACACCTCCCAAGACCTCCATTTTCGCGATCACGAAGAAGAGCCAGGAGAAGGAAGATTCTCCTGCTGTAGAGGCTCCTAAGGCAGAAGCCGCCGCTCCAGCAGCCGCTGGCGCAGCCAAGGCCGAAGAAAAATCAGCTGGCAAGAAGAAATAATCAGGGGTTTTGCCTCGATCATTCAGCCCCGGGTCAAACTGGGGCTTTCTTTTTTGAGGAAATGGAGCCATGTGGTTATTCGTCGGTTTAGGAAATCCAGGTGGGCAGTACGAAAAGACCCGTCACAATTTGGGCTTTTCTGCTGTGGATCGTTTGGTGGAGTCAGGGACATGGAAATCCCAGCACAAGGCTCTAGTCCAAAAAACGCTTATCGCAGGACAAACCGTGATACTCGCAAAGCCTCAGACCTATATGAATCTATCAGGCGATGCGGTGCTGCCCCTGCTTTCCTGGCATAAAATCCCCGTAGACCATTTGGTCGTCTTCTGTGATGACATCAACTTGGATTGTGGACGTGTCCGGGTGCGGCCTAAAGGTTCCCATGGTGGACAAAACGGGCTCCGACATATTATTTCTCTGGTGGGAGATCATTTCATTCGGATTCGTCTGGGGGCGGGAAAAGCC
>DATIQS010000272.1:0-24439 GCA_035470605.1 Fibrobacteraceae bacterium | reverse complement strand
GCTTGCTCTTTCCCGATTGTTGAACGGAAAAGAGGTTATTCATGGAAGGACTGCGCATTCTGGTGGACTATGGAATTATCGGCTTTTTGATTTTCATGAGCATGGTCGCTCTGGGTGTGACGCTTGAACGTTGGCTGTTTTTGCGCCGTGTTGATGTTTCTCGCTATAGCGACAAAAAATCCCTGGAGATTCTGGTCACCAGTCGAATTCATTTGGTGGCCACGATTGGTTCCAATGCGCCCTACGTCGGGTTGCTGGGAACCGTGCTGGGGATCATGCTTACTTTCTACACCATGGGGGAGAAGGGCATGATGAACAGCATGGAGATCATGACCGGTCTCGCTCTAGCACTTAAGGCAACGGCGGTGGGCATCCTGGTGGCCATTCCCTCCATCACCTTTTACAATCTCTTGTTGCGCAAGGTCAAGGTCTTGTTGATGAACTGGGACATCGCCCATGGATGAGCATGCCTTTGACCAAATCAATGTGGTGCCTTTCATCGACATCATGCTGGTGCTGTTGACCATCGTGCTGAGCACTTCCACCTTGATCGCCTCTGGGCATCTTCCTTTGGAACTTCCGCAGGCCACCAGCGCCAAGAACGATCTTCCTGAGCCCCAGGTCATTGAAATCAATCCCCAGGGGGTGGTTTACCATGCGGGCGAGCCCATTACTCTGCCCAATCTACAGGCGGTCCTTTCGGGTATTTCCCGTTCCACGCCTGTGCTGATCCGCGCGGACAAGGAACTCAAACTGCAAGCGTTCATCGACGTGCTGGATATCGTGAAGGAACTCAAATTCAGCCAGGTCAGCCTGCAGACCCAATCGAACTAGCTCTTAAAAAAATCCAAAACCTGAGGATAAAACGTGAAAAAACAAACAGCCTTCTTTATTAGTTCCATTCTTTTGGTCTCCCTCCATGCCCAGGAAGGAACCGTCGCGCCAGATTCCGTCTCACCGGAGTCCGCGCCAGCCCCGTTGGCTGTTGTCGCGTCAGACTCGGCCGCTGTTCCGAAGCCTGTGGTGGAGACTGTGCCGCCGCCAACGGAGCCAGTGGCGGAAACGCCGAAGCCCTTGCCTCCTGTCGCGGCATCAGCTCCCAGCGCCGAGCCTGTTGCTCCGGTTGTTGCGCCCGTTGTTGTCCCGTCCCAGGCTTTGGAGGAACTGGTGGTCTCCGCCAAGAAACAAGAGAAGAAGGAGGAAAAAGTTGCTCCTAAAGCGCCGACCCGCAGTGTGGCCAAGGCGAATGCCGTGCCTGTGTATGACCGCTTTCGCACCCCGGAAAGCAGTCCCGGTGTGGAAGTTTATTCTCAAGAAGACATTAAGGACATGCAACCCACGGATATCTACAGCGTTTTTGAGCGGGCGCTGGGCATGACCATTTCCCGTCAGGGTTCCCGCATTCACAACTGGGTCTCCGGGCGCGGTGGAGACAAGAGCGCCTTGGGCATTATTTTGGATGGAGTTTATATGCCTGCCACGGCGGCCCAGAGGGTTTTGGGCGACTTGCCTGTGGAACTAATCGAGTCGGTACGTATTGTGCGTGACGCCAGCATTATGACCATGGGGCCCGTGTTCTCTCCTGGCTCTAGCAAGTCGGGGTCTGGCAACCAGGGCTTTATCATTATCACCACCAAACGTTGCCCACGAGATTCCGCTAGTACCACCCAGGCAACGGTCGGCTATGGAAGTTATGATGCGGTTAAGCTGAATGCGTTCCAGGGCAACACCTTTGATAGTGTAGGCTACTTCAGCCTGGGATACGCGAAGAACCGCAATGATTCCCGGGTGGACCGCAACGGCGACTGGCATAACAGCTATGATGGAAATTCCTTTCTGTCCAATGCCGGATTGTTCTCCATTGGTCCTGTGTCCGCTGATCTTATGGTGTACTACAATCAGGCTCGCCGGGATATTCAGCGCTATCAGTTAGAAGATGGTACACTGAGCAGCGCCTATTGGACCTACGATCCAATGAACACCCGTGTGGCCTCCATCAATTTGACTGGACAATGGACCCCCAATCAGATCACCAATTTAAGCGCTGGATATATCGATGCCATTGGCACCCAGTATGGAGACAAAATCGATACTGCGGGAAACATCACCCTGGCCGAAGGCCGAGACTCTAAGGACCGAGCTGTTGAGGGCAACTTGTTGCATACTTGGACCCTGGACCATGGTTCCCTTTCCAATGCCTTGAAGTTCGGTTCTCAGGTGGTGGGCTGGTACCAGCTGACTGAGGGTAAGACTCAGGCCTATAAGGAAAATCTCTACGGGTTTTATATTTCCGATGAAATCGGTTTATGGGATCAGTTGAGTTTTGATGCGGGCTTTCGCATCGATAAACGTTACATCGTGAAGGGGGGCGAGACCTATATCGCGGATAGTACTACCGCCCGCCTGGCGGATCACATGTGGGGAGGGGATGCGACCAGTTTCTCCGTTGGAGGCGCTTACGATTTCACCAAGGATTACAATGTTACCGCCCGTTTCGGCTATAACAACACCCCGACCTCCCGGCTTCTGAGCACGGTGGACAACAAGGAATTGGATCCAGAAAAACGGCTGAAATATGAACTCGGCGGCAATGCCATCATCCTGCCTGCCTTGGGAATCACTACTACTGGATATTACTACGACATCAAGAATGCCAAGGTGCAGGCGGTGGATTCCGATGGTGAAGACATGATCCTGATTTCCTCGGATGGAGACGAAATCACGGTTTATGACGCCGCAGGCCATATCGCCCGCTACGGATTGGAACTCTCCGTGTTTGGCAATGGATTGGGACCTTTTGGCTACCGGGTGGGTTATTCGCTGTTCAAGTGCGACAGCGCGGCTTTGGATCGGCAACTCCCTCGTTACAAGCTTACCGCAGAAGTCACTTATACGTACAAAAAATTTCATGCAAGCTTGAATGCCTTAAAGGTCCCCAAATATTATAAGTCGACCGATATCGCGGTAGGGGACTACCTGGTCTTCAACGCGGCGGTCAGCCAGCAACTGACGGACCATATGCAACTGAGCTTGTCTGCCAAGAATTTCACCAACGAGCATTACACCGTCAACAACAAATCCGCGTCTTCGGGTTTCTTCTATGACGTGGGTGCCTGGTACGCGGCGGAGCTTTCCCTCAAATTCTAATCGGAAACAACCTATGAAAATTCGTCTGGATTTTGTCACCAACAGCAGCTCGGTCAGCTACATCGTCACCCTGCATCAGGAGACGGCGGAGAAGTTCAAAAAACTCTTCGTGGACTATGACAAGGAATCGCAGAAGAGCCGGGTCTTTGACCTGCTGAGCGACAACCTCGTCCAACATGGAGAGGTGTTGCGGCAGCCCATGGGCAAGGTCTACTACAAGCTCTTCTCCTTTAGCAAAGGGCGCGACATGAAGCTCTTTGAGCAGCCTCCCCAGGACTATGATTTCAAGAACATGCCCGACGAGGAGTTGCTGAAGTTCATCTATGGGGAATACTTCTTCCGCAATCGTTTGGACGAAATCGAGGGTTGGGGAGTGGTGAAGCTTCCGGTCAAGGTGCAGAAGACTCCCGGGATGCGTCCCCCCATGCCGACTCCTCCAGAGGTGAAGGCATGAAGCTGGTCACGTTCGCCGGTCCCCCTTCCGCCGGGAAAACCTCGGTCATCCTGAAGATGGTCGAGCAGTTGCGGCCGCAGGGGTTGCGCATCGGTGTGATCAAGTTCGACGCCTTGCTCACCTCGGACCAGAAGCGCTATCAGCAGGCGGGCTTGCCGGTGCAGGTGGGCATTTCGGGCAACCTGTGCCCCGACCATTTTTTCATCAGCAACATTTCCGACTGCTTTGACTGGGGATTGCGGCAGGGCTTTGATCTGTTGATCAGCGAAAGCGCCGGGCTGTGCAACCGTTGCTCTCCCCATATCAAGGGGGTGCTGGCGGTGGCGGTGGTGGACAATTTGGCGGGCATCCATACCCCGCGCAAGATCGGCCCTCTGCTGAAACTGGCGGACGTGGTGGTGGTTGCCAAGAGCGACATCGTCTCCCAGGCGGAACGCGAGGTGTTCGCGTATAACGTCAAACTCGCCAATCCCAAGGCCAAACGCTTCTTTGTCAATGGGATCACCGGACAAGGCAGTTTTGAATTGGCCCGTCTGGTGGCCGACGCCGTGAATGTGGACCGCATTGTGGGCGAGCAGATCCGCTTTCCCATGCCGGGTGCAATTTGCACCTATTGTCTGGGTGGAACGACCATCGGCGATGCCTTTGCCGCAGGGAAAAAGATGACCTTCCGCGAGGAGGCCGCATGAACCAGTTGTGGAGTTTATGATGAATGCGGATATCGCTTGTATTCGTGTGACCGACTATGTCGCGCGGCACCCCTATTGTGCGGAGTTTTTCGATTCCTTCCGTGAGCGGAGTTCCTGTGAGCAGAGCACCATCGCGGACTGGTTAGATGGCTTGTCGGAGGAGGTGTTGCTCGATCAGGGATTTGCCCGGCAACATGTGCTGGACTATCTGCGCTCCCTCAATTCCCGCATGGAAGAGCAGACGCAGGACATGGGCTTGCAGTCGCTCACCATCTGCGGCGGACAGGACAAATCCGGCAATCCTGAACCCGTGGAACTCACCATGAGCCCCGGGGAAATTTTTTGCATCGTCGGCCCCACCGGTGCGGGCAAGAGCCGTTTGCTGGCGGACATTGAGTGCCTGGCCCAGCGCGACACGCCTACCCGTCGGCAGATCCTGGTCAATGGGGAAGTTCCCGACGCCGAATTGCGTTTTGGCATGGAACACAAACTGGTGGCGCAGATCTCCCAGAACATGAATTTCGTGGTGGACCTCTCCGCAGAGGAGTTTGTGACTCTACATGCCCAGAGTCGCCTGGGCACGGAAATCGGCGACGTGGTGGAGCGCATTCTGCGTTGCGCCAATGACCTGACGGGAGAAAAGTTCGCTCCCAGCACCTCCATCACCCAGCTCAGCGGTGGGCAGTCCCGCGCCTTGATGATTGCGGACACCGCGTTGCTCAGCGCCTCGCCCATCGTGTTGATCGATGAAATCGAAAACGCTGGGGTGGACCGCAAACGCGCCTTGGAACTCCTGGTGCGCAAGGAAAAAATCGTGCTGATTTCCACCCACGATCCGCTTTTGGCCCTAATGGGCAAAAGCCGCCTGGTGATCCGCAATGGAGGCATTGTACAGGTTATTGAGAGTTCGTCCCAGGAACGTGTCAATCTGGAAAGTTTGGAGAAAATCGACGCGCAACTCATGGCGTTGCGCAACCGTCTGCGGCAAGGGGAACGCCTGGATGAGCCCCTCTGCTTTCATTGAGGAGGATACGATGGAATGCGTACGCCGTCATTCGCCTGCCTATAACTTCGTCGGGTATCTGGAAAATGGTTTTACCGCCCGTTGGGGCCGGTCTTTGCAGGAAGATCCGGTGCGGGCTCCTTGGCCGGAATTGGCTGACATCTCGGTGTCCAACCAGTGCTCCAAGGGTTGCGATTTCTGCTATCGCGACAGCCAGCCCGATGGTGATTTGATGAGTCTGGCAGACTATGAGTTTGTGCTGGATTCCCTGACTAGCCCGGAATGGGGCGCACCCTTTCAGGTCGCGCTGGGCGGGGGCGAACCCCTGGAGCATCCGCAGTTTCTGGAGATCTTGCTGGCAACCCAACGGCGTGGCATCATCGCCAACTTCACCACCAACGGCATGTTTCTGGACAACGCCATGGCCGCATCCCTGGTGGGGCATGTGGGGGCTGTTGCTGTGTCTGCCATGGGGCTCGCGGACTATGACGCCTCCCGGGCGCAATTGCTGATAGGGCAGGGGGTCCGCACGAATCTGCATTTCATTCTCGACCAGGATACCTTGGGAGAAGCCTTGGAAATCGCCCAGGGAAAATACGACAGCTTTTTGCAGGGGCTTTCCGGCGTCGTGTTTTTGACCCGCAAGCCGCGGGGACGTTCCGGTCCAGAGGGGTTGCTTTCCTTTGAGGATCCGCGTCTGTCCCTGTTTTTGGATGCTGTCGCCGAAGGCCGTTCCCGCATTCCCCTGGGCTTTGACGCCTGCGCGGTGCCTTTGTTGCTGAACCATGGCCGCATTGACGCGCGCACGGTGGACGCCTGCGAATGTGGATTCTTTTCTGTGTATATCGACGAGCACCTGGAGGTGCGTCCCTGCTCCTTTTCTGCCCAAGGCGACAATGGCTGGAATTTGCGGGAGTACACCTTCGCCGACATCTGGGAAAATCGCTTTGCGCCTTATCGGGCGAGCCAGAGCGCGGAGAGTTGCACGCGCGAATGCGTGGGACGGTCCCACTGCCGGGGCCGTTGCCCGCTGTTCCCCGAAATTTCCTTTTGTTTCCAGGCGTAGCAAGGAGAACGCATGTCTCAGCAAACGAAATACAAACGCACGGCCTGGTTGCTGGCGAGCGTCGTTATTGTGGCGGTGATCGCCCTGTTGTTTTTTTCCCTCCCCAAACAGGCCTCATCCTCCAGCGGAGGACTCCCCATCATCCATCTGGCTGGTGGCAATGTGGGCGCCCCTTCACCCTTTGGCTCCATCTCTCCAGGTTCCAGCACCCATAGTGACTTGATCTTCGACGGCCTGCTGGAAAACGACGAAAACGGGGTCGTCCCCTGGCTGGCGAAAAGCTGGGAGATCTCCCCAGACGGGCTGACGTATGTTTTTCATTTGCGCAATAGAGTGCGCTGGCACGACGGCCAGCCTTTCTCCGCCCAGGATGTCGCCTTCACCTTCAATTTTTTTCGCACCTATCCGCAACCGCGCAATGAACTCATGGTGGATGCGCATTACATTGTGGAGAACGCCGAGGCTCTGGATGACACCACCGTCCGCCTGACCGTCGATGGAGCCAGCTCCATTTATCTCGCCAAGATCGGTTCGGTGAACATCATCCCTCGCCACATCTGGGAGGGGGTGAAGGATCCCCTGAAGGTTCCCCCGGAAAAAGCCTCCATCGGCACGGGGCCTTTCCGCTTCACCGCCTTCAGCTCCCAGCATGGGACTTATCGTTTGGATGCGTTTCCCGGATTTTGGGGCCCCAAGGCCGTGGTGGCCGCTGTGGAATGGATCCCTGTGGGGGATCAGGTGCTGGCCTTTGAAAGCGGGACTATCGATCTGATTTCCGTAGGGCCGGACTTGGCGGCGCGCTATCGCGGCAATCCCGAATTCAAGATCAGCGAAGGGCACAATCATTCCGGTTGCCGTCTGGTGTTCAATCTGCGGCAACGTCCAGAGCTAAAGGACAAAACGATCCGCCAAGCCTTTGCCTACGGGACCAACCGGGAAGAAATGGTGGAGAAACTCGCACGCGGTGCGGGAGCCGTGGGTTCCGCTGGTTCGATTCCGGCGGACCATCCCTTCTACAATCCCAAGGCGGCGCCCTATCCCTTTGACCTGGACAAGGCTCGCCAGTTGCTCGCCGAGCGTACCTTCACCTTCGATATCCTGGCCCGCAACAACATGGACGAAATCAAGGTGGCGGAACTGATGAAAATCACCTTGGCCAAGATCGGCATTACCTTGAATGTGCGTAGTTTGGATGGCAAAACCCGCAACCAGATCCTGCATACAGGCAAATACGACCTCGCTCTGTACAAGAGCGGCTTTGGCGGCGACCCCGACTATCTGCGCACCAGCTATGGCGCCCCGAAAACAGAAAAGGGCCTGGGCGGCAATACGGTGGGATATTACAATGACACTCTGTACCACTTGGGGCGGCAGAGCCTGCGGGAACTCGACACCGCCAAACGGCGCGTCATCTTGAACCAGATGCAGGAAGTCGTTGCGGAGGAGGTGCCGCAACTGATCCTGTATACCATCATCGAAAATTATGTGTATCGGCCCGCCCGCTTTAATGGCTGGCGTTTCCGCTCCGACCGATTGCGCAACACCTCGGACATGTACAAGCTGTCCTTCTTGGAGGATTGGAAAGGGTGAGACGCCGCCGGATGCACATCGCAGAATATGCGCTGACCCTGTGCTTGATTCTGCTGGTGAATTTTGGCCTCCCGCGCATGATGCCGGGCGATCCCTTTCTCAATGCCGAAGACGATCTGGACCAGCCTTTTGCCGCGAATTTGACGACGGAACAGGTTGCCTACTTCCGCGCCTATTATGGTCTGGACAAACCGTTGTCGCAACAATTTATTGGTTATTTCTGCGGATTGCTCCATGGTGACATGGGCTATAGCATCCAGTTCAAGGAAAGCGTGCGCAACATGATTTTTTCCCGCCTGCCCTGGACGCTGTTCATGGTGCTGGCCTCTTTGTTGCTGAGTTGCCTGTTGGGCTCCTGGCTGGGGTGCATTTCCGCCTTGCACCGCACGGGCTCTTTGGACAAGGCGCTTTACACCGGAATGGTCCTTTTCTCCGAATTGCCTTCCTTTGTCGTGGGCCTGGTTCTTTTGTTTGTCTTTTCCGTGCAGTTGCGTTGGTTTCCCATGGGCGGCGGCCTCAGTCCTTTTGTGCCTCCGGGCAATCCCCTTTCCTGGCTGGCGGATGCGGTGCACCATGCGGTGTTGCCCGTGCTGGCCCTGACGGTTTCCCGCCTCAGCGGTTTTTATCTCCTCGCCCGCAATAGCATGATGACCGTGCTTTCCAAGGATTATGTGCGTACCGCCTGGGCCAAGGGATTAGGCGCACAACGGGTGCTTTGGGGGCATGCCCTGCGCAATGCCATGTTGCCGATCATCACGCGGGTATTCCTCAGCCTAGGTGGTTTGTTTGGCGGCGCGGTGCTGGTGGAGAATGTTTTCGCCTATCCGGGCCTGGGCGCTTTGATGGGGACCGCTGTGGGCAACCGAGATTACGTCCTGTTGCAGGGGGTGTTCCTGTTCATGTCCTTCTTGGTGCTTTCCATGAACGCCTTGGCCGATGTATTGTGCCGTAAACTTGATCCCCGGTTGGCCTGATGTCTGCCGTCTGCGTACAAAGCAACCTACGAAAACCTAGCCGAATTTTGGCCTGGCTGGCCATGGCCTTTTGCGCACTGGTCGTTTTGATGGGGGTTTTTTCGGATCATCTGTCCCCATACACATACAACATCCCCAGCGGCAAATCCCTGGAGGCCCCCAGTTGGCAACATTGGCTGGGGACCGACGATCTGGGCATGGACCTGTGGGCGTTGATGTGCCACGGTGCCCGCACGAGCCTGTTGGTCGGGGTGTCCACGGCCCTGCTGGCGGGACTGGGGGGCGGGTTGCTGGGTTCTTTTTCCGCTTATTTGGGAGGCTGGCCCGACCGGATTCTGATGCGCCTGACCGATTTGGTGATCGCCATGCCACGCACCCCCACCTTGGTGGTGCTGGCCACCTTTTGGGGACCGAGCCTGCGCAATATCATTCTGGTGCTGGCGTTCTTTTCCTGGTGCGGCCCGGCGAGGGTCTTGCGCTCCCGGGTTCTGGCGTTGCAGGAAGAGAAGTTTATCGTTGCGGCCCGTAGCTTTGGCGCGCGTTTTTTCCATCTGGCGCGGCGTCATTTTTTGCCGAACCTGTTTCCCCTGTTCATGATCGGCGTGACTAGCCAGATCAGCCGGGCGATCATGGCGGAGGCGGGTCTCGCCTTTCTGGGCTTGGGCGATCCTTTGTCCAAAAGCTGGGGCCTGATTCTCAACAGCGCCATGTCGTTCCGGGGCATTCATTATACGCCCTTCTGGAAATGGTGGGTGACTGTTCCTTTGTTCGCCACCGCATTTTTGGTAGCCGCCTGTGCGATTCTGTGCCGCGAATTGGAAACCCGGCTTGACACCAAGGGCTGGAACCGGGGCAAAAAAGCCCCAGGAGGAAACCATGCACACTGACCCCCTGTTGCAGGTTAAAAATTTATGTGTATCCTATGATCCGCAAGACCGCAATGCGGTGGATCAGGTCAGCTTTAGCGTACGCCCAGGAGAGATCGTGGGGCTGGTGGGCGAGTCGGGCTGTGGCAAGAGCTCCATCGCCTTGTCGATCCTCGGTCTTCTAAAAGACAGCGCCCAAGTCTCCGGTCAGATCTTGTTCCGAGGCACCGATTTGCGCTACTTGGGAGAAGAAGAACTCGACGAGCAAATGCGTTGGAAAAAAATTGCCATCGTGTTTCAAAACAGTCTGGATGTGCTGAACCCCGTGCTTTCCCTGCGGACCCAGATCGCCGAGTGCCTGGAGCGGCATCTAGGGATGACTGGGCCGGACGCGGAAGAGCGCATGGAGAATCTGTTCCTGCAGGTTGGCCTGGAACCTCTTTGGCTGGACGCGTATCCGCATGAGCTCTCGGGGGGCATGCGCCAAAAGGCGTTGATCGCCATGGCGCTTTCTTGCAACCCGGAACTGTTGCTGGTGGATGAACCCACTTCCGCCTTGGATCCAGAAGCCCGGGAAGGGGTCTTGAATTTGCTGGGCGATTTGTGCCGACGGAATGACATGGGCACTTTGCTGATTTCTCATGACATGGATTTGATCGCCAAACTCTCCGACCGGGCCATGGTGATGTATGCGGGGCATCTGGTGGAATGCGGTCCCACCCGGGAAATCCTGCAGCAGCCCTTGCATCCCTATACCCGGGGACTGATCACCTCTTCGCCATCCATCTCCCTTTACCGCGACCTTTGGGGAATTCCAGAAAACTTTCAACCTGTGGGCCCAGGTTGCGCCTTTTATGGACGTTGTACGCAAAAAAATGCGCAGTGCCAACAACGCCTTCCCGAATTGGTCCAGGTTCAAGTCGGGCGGAAGGTGGCTTGTCTGCGCGGAGGCATCGTCACGTTACTGAAAGCGGAGCGCGTTGGCAAGAGTTATGGGCGGCGTTCCGGTTCTTCTGTGCAGGCGTGCCAGGACTGCTCTTTGCAGGTGCGTTCTGGAGAGGTGGTGGCGCTGGTCGGTCCTTCGGGCTCCGGTAAAAGCACCTTGGCCAACATTCTGGCAGGGCTTTTGCGTCCCGACAGCGGACAGGTGTTTTTTGAAGGCCGCCGGGTGCAGGGCAACAGTGAGACCTCGCGCCGCGAAGGCATTCAGATGGTGTTTCAGGATCCGATTTCCGCCACCAGCGACCATTTTTCCATTGAGGAGGTTGTGCGCGAACCCCTGGATATCCTGGGCCACGCCGACAAGGAAAAACGTCGACAAGAAGCCCGTGACGCCTTGTGTGCCGCAGGCCTGCCCTCCGATGGTTTTTTCCTGCAACGCAAATGCCATACGCTGAGCGGTGGCCAGAGACAGCGCGTGGCGCTGGCGCGCGCCCTAGTGATGCAACCCAAACTGCTGATCGCCGATGAAATCAATTCCGCGCTGGACCCCTCCACCCAGGCCAACCTGATGCGACACCTCAAAGGCTTGCAAAACAGCCGGGGGTTTTCCATGTTGCTGATCACCCACGACCTGGCCTTGGCCCGGAAAATCGCCGACCAGGTCCTGTTCATCCAGAAGGGACAAATGGGCGAGCCGAGCTCGGCAACCGAGGTGGCTTCTTCCTCTGTGTGGAGCCTGGCCTATGGATGAGCGACCTTCCTTTCGGCAATGCGGGCGATGTGCGGCGCCTCCGGTTCTCAAGGTCCTTTCGACCTATGACGAAATCGCCGTGCTGTTGCATTCCGGAGCCGGTTGCTCGGGTTCCTTTGCGGATTTCCAGCGCGCCTTTCACCAGGGCTTGCGAAAACGGGGATTGCCGTTGCGCAATGCGCTCCTGTTCTCCACCGACCTGCGGGAAATCGATCTGGTCTGCGGCCCCGAGGACAAATTGCGCCAGGCCTTGCGCTGGATCTGGGAGCATCATCATCCGCGTGCCATTGTGGTCGGTGCCTCCTGTGGCTCCAGCATCACGGGGTCTGACATACAACCTGTGCTGGAGGAAATGCAGGGAGAAATTCCCATCCCCCTTTCCACCATCGTCTGCGAGCTCTATGGGAAAAAGCGTTGGGGTGGGGGCTTTGACGGAGAGCGCTATCCGGTGTTCCGCGACATGGTCCGGCCGGGAACCAGGCAGGGCGAGTTCTACAACATCATCGACTTCAGCGGCGGAGACGATTTGCAACGCTTGTTGCGCCGCGTGCCTGTGCAATGGAACTGGATCACTCGCTTCGGAACCTACGCCAGCCTGGAACGCATGGCCGATGCCCGGGGAACCTTCCGCATCACCGCCGACCGTCTTTCCAATTATCTGGCGGAATGGCTGGAAACCCGCTATGGTGTGCCAGACCATCCGCTCCACGCGCCCTGCGGAGTCCAGGCGACTCGGGCTTGCCTGCGGGAGATCGCTAGTGCCGTCGGGCAACCTTATCTGTTTGACGCCGTTCTCGCCGAAGAGGATTCCCGCTGGCAGAGTTCTCTGGAATCTTTGCGAGGACAACTGCGCGATGTCCGTTCCTATCCCTGGGCGATGGGCTTGGCCACACGCAAACTGGCATTGCTGATGCGCGAACTGGGCATGGCACCTTTGGGCGCAATTGAGGAAGGTGATGTCTGGCAGGAGCGTCCCCGTCGTCCCCGGAGGCATGGACCCGCAGGGCCTCGGCGGCCGCATTTCCGTCCCCGTGGTCCCTGCGACATTCTGCAGGAAATCCAGAGCGACCCTCCCGACTTGGTGGTCATGCAGGCGGGGCCTCCGTCAGTTTCTTTGCAAATGCCCCTGCTCTGGCTTGACGACGAGCAGGAGTTCTTTGCCTATGACGGTCTGGTGCGTTTCGGGCAGAAAGCCGCAGGCCTGCTCTCCCGTTCTGGGCGGATTTTAGTATGAACCCCCCTTTAGGTGTCATCGGAAATTTCTGCGCCTTGGGTGCCCAATACACGGTGAATGCCATTGCGGGCGCAGTTCCCATTGTGCATTCCGGTGCGGCCTGTTGCCTGCGTTTATACGAGGGCTTGAGCGGCGCCAATGGTTGCCAGGGACAATCGCCCATGGGGGGGAGCGCGACCCCCAACGACAACATCCATCGTCATAGCCTGGTTCGTGGATCGGAAGAGGATCTAGGCCGCTTGATCGAGGGAACGTTGCGCGCGGTTCCTGCGGAACTTTATGTGGTACTGACGGGCTGCAATGTGGAAGTCGTGGGCGACGACGTGGAATCCGTGGTGCGGCGCTTCCAGGCACAGGGCGTTCCTATTGTGGCTGTTTCGACTCCGGGATTCAAAGGGGATGTCCAAGCCGGACATGAATGGGTGGTGCAGTCGATCCTCCGAAAATTTGTGCGTGGTCCCCGGTCCCAGGAACCTCGCTTGCTGAATCTTTGGGGTGTGGTTCCTTATTGGGACCCATTCTGGTCCGGCAATCTGGAAACTCTCATTGCCCTGCTGGAGCACCTAGGCTTTCAGGTAAATCGCTTGTTCGGTTTTGGCTCCAGTGTGGAAAACTGGCAACGCATCCCGGCGGCGGGCCTCAATCTGCTGGTCTCTCCCTGGAGTGGTTTGGAGACCATGGAACTTTTGCGACGGAGATTTGGCACACCTTTTCTGCATTGCCCGGTTCCCCCTGTTGGCGCCAGGGACACCCGTCTCTTTCTCGAACGCATCGCTCCTTACGCCTTTCTCGCCGACAAGCCTTTACAGACTTGGATTCACAACGAGGAATCGCGGTGTCAATATTATTTGGAGCGGGTGGCCCATCTATTTAGCCATTACGATGATTCCCAGCCCGATGGCTTTTGTGTGGTGGCCGACGCCTCCAAGGTGCTGTCTTTGTCGCGCTTCCTCTCTGGGGAACTTGGCCTGACTCCCGGACCCCAGTTCATCACCGCGCCGATTCCAGAGCGATTTCAGGAGCTTTGGAACCAGTTCGCGCCCACGCAGGCCAGACATCCCTTAACTCCGATTTTATTGCGCACAAATTTTCAATTGGAGCAGGAGTTGCGCTCTTGGGGCCGCAGACCCTTTTTATTGGGAAACAGCGAGGTACGCGCATTGGCCCAGCAGTTCTGTGGCGCCTTTCTGGGGGTGTCCGCCCCGTTGGAAGACCAGCTTGTCATGAACCATAGCTACTGGGGCTGGAACGGGGGCTTGCGCCTGGCTGAAGATCTCTATACGACCATGATGGGAGGGTTATGAAACCGAATCCGTCCGAATCCACCGAGTGGCCAAAGTTGCCCTCGTCCACAGCGCGGTTCCTGTGGCGCTACATCTGTGCCAATCCTTCCTTGTATCTGGGAGCCTTTCTGCTGACTGCTGCGGGATCCGCCAGCGGCATCCTCCTGCCTTGGGCTTTGGGAAGCGTGGTGCGCGGAGCGACCACCAGCACCCTGTCCCCGGCCCAGACTTGCTTGACCCTGCAAAGGCCCCTGGAACTATTCTGCGCCCTGGTCCTGGCCGAACTGTTGTTCGGAAGGCTGGCGGACATGCTGAACGTTTATGCGCGCCCCGTGGTGCGCCAGCGGGTGATGCGCGACCTCTTCCACTATCTGCAGGGACATGACCAACGCTATCTCTCCGATCATTTCTCCGGAGCACTGGCCTTCCGCATCGGAGAGGTGTCCCAGGGGGTCTTTCAGATCCTTTTTGCGGCCCTGGTGGAGTTCTGGCCCACGCTGGTCGTCTTGGCGATGTCGCTCATCCTTTTAAACCACGCTAGTTCGGTGCTCGCCGGTGCTTTCGCCATCTGGGCCTTTCTCTTCGTTAGCCTCTCCGCCTGGTTCTCCACGGTGTCCCAACGCCATTTCAACGCGTCTTCCTGCGCCCGTAGCGAAACCCAGGGGTTTCTGATGGACTCGGTGACCAATCTGGGAAACGCCAAGATCTTCGCCCGGGAGACCCACGAACGAACCCTGCTGGAGAAATTTTTCCATCGCGAACTAACGCAGGTCAACAGGGCCAATGGTTTCAACCAACGGGTGCGCTGGTTCCAGTTTGGCGCGTCGGCCGTCTTGAAGGCGGGCGCCCTCTGGCTCTCCCTGCGGCTATGGGGACAGGGCGAGATCGATTTGGGTGCCTTTGTGATGGCCACCAGCCTGACCTTTCCCGTCATCAATGAAACCCGCAACCTCGGACGCCGCTTTTTGGATTTCTCGGAACAGCTGGGCGCGGTGCAGAACGGGGTGGAGGATCTGGTACGGCCCCATGGAATGCGGGATCTCCCAGCGGCGCGCACGTTGCGTCCGGCCTGCATGGACATCGAGTTCCGCCATCTCCATTTTGCCTACGTCCCCTCGCAACCGGTTTTCCGGGATCTGCAGTTGCGCATTCCCGCAGGACAGAAGGTCGGCATCGTCGGACGTTCCGGTTCGGGAAAGTCCACTTTTGCCCATCTGCTGTTGCGCCTCTATGACCCGCAACAGGGCTCGGTGCGGCTGGGCGGAGAAGACATCAAAGAAGTGACGCTTTTTTCCCTGCGCCAGTCGATCTCCTTCATTCCTCAGGATCCCATGCTGTTCCACCGCAGCCTGCGCGACAACATCCGTTATGGAAGTTTGGATGCCAGCGACGCGGAGGTGGAACAGGCGGCGCGCGCGGCCCTTGCCCATGATTTTATCCTAGCGACTCCGGCGGGCTACGACACCCTGGTTGGAGAACGGGGAGTCAAACTCTCCGGCGGCCAACGCCAGCGTATCGCCATCGCCCGCGCCCTCTTGAAAAAAGCGCCTGTCCTTATTTTGGACGAGGCCACCTCTTCGCTGGACTCCATGACGGAACGCGCCATCCAGGAGACCATCGACCACGACAAACGCCAACGCACGCTCATCGTCATCGCCCATCGGCTTTCGACCCTGTCCCGCCTAGACCGCATTCTGGTCTTCCGGGATGGGCACATTGTGGAGGACGGATCCCATGCCGAGTTGCTGGAACTCGACGGGGAATATGCGCTTTTATGGAAGACGCAGTCCTCTGGCGAGGAAACCGAAGCACCGCCCGTTCTACAGGAGGCGTTGCCCGTTATGCCCTTATGGGGACCACCCGGCCCGCGGATGCGCCGGAGTCGGCGTACAGGATAGTACGAAATCCTTCCAGAATAGCACCTCCATGTACAGCGTTATCGTGAGCAACCTTGCCTCCATTCGCAGGACTTCCAAAATTCGTTGGATACAACGTAAGTCAGCCTCGGCATAGCGATTGCATGCGCCCCAGTATATCGTCAGCAAACCGAGGTTCAAAAATGGCTTTCTCTCTATTCAGATCATTTTTTATCGCAACGGCCGGGATTTCCATAGCATGGGCACAGGATTCAACGGCGGAGCAGACAGTCTCTCTGGATTCTTCGGTGCAACTGGGTGGACTGGAAATCAGCGCTCAAAAACTTCTTCCCAAACAAGGCAGTGTAAAAAGCGGCTACAAAATCGATACGGTCTCTGTCGGCCTATTGGGCGAAACGGACCTGAAAGACATCCCCTATACCATCAATGCGGTCTCCGCGGACTACATGGCCAACCAGCAGGCGCAATATGTTTTCGACGCGTTACGCACCAACCCTTCGGTCACGCACTCCAGTGGAACGAACCTGGTGGGCGGTGGCGCCTCATTTATCATCCGCGGGTATTCCAGCACAACGGCTTTGATTGACGGGATGCCCGCCAATTCTGTGGTGACGATTGAGGACAAGGAGCGCATTGAGGTCATGAACGGCCCGGCGGCGTTCCTCTATGGTTTCTCCTCGCCCGGGGGCACCATCAACTACATCCTCAAGCGTCCGACGGAAACCCCCCTGTATGCCGTGAACCTGGGCAATTTTGGAGGAGACCAGTATTATGCGTCCGGTGACGTTGGGGGCCCCCTCCTCCAGGGGCGCCTCGGCTACCGGCTGAACGTCATGTATCAGAACAAGGGCGAGGCCGGAGTCAAAGACCAGTTGCATGAACGGGATCTGGTCAGCGGAGCGCTGGACTGGAACATATCGCCCTCCGCCAAGTGGTCCTTCGACTATTCCCGATATTACATAGGCTCCAACCATGGGGACAACACCGTCGCGTCCATTGGCAAGAAGGTCACCGCCATACCCGATGCGCCGAAGGGCTCCACAAATCTCATGCCGTCCTACAGCTCCTCCAAGAACTGGACGACCAACTATGGGTCCTCGCTCAAATGGCGGATCAACGACGTCTTTTCGTTGCGCACCGCCGCGCGGTTCTCCGATGCCGAGCGCTACCGCCACCGCGCCCACATCACCCTCATCAACAACGAGGGCGATTTCACCATGCGGAGGAACTACTACGATACAGAATGGCTTATGTTGCAGGGGAACCTGTTCCTGGACGCGAAGTTTGCCACTGGCGCCCTCCAGCACCAGGTCACCTTGGGCGGCCTGGGCAGCCAGACGGTCACGAAGTATGCCTATCCCTATGCCTCGGGAAACGTGAGCTACGGGGATACGAACAACATCTACGACGTCCAGGAATGGCCGGAGGACGTTGAGAACGACACGGAAGGATCGCCCGACAAGACCACGAAGAAGCTGTGGCAGAACAGCGGCCTGCTGGTCGACCAGATCAAGATCGGGGATCAGTGGGCGGTCACGGTCGGCGGGAACGTGGCCCACATCGACCAGGTCTCGTGGAGCTACAGCAGCTACGCCACGGACGGGACGGTGACGGCGAACCCGGAATACCAGAAGACGGCGTTCACCCCCACGGCGGGCCTGGTGTTCAAGGCGACTCCCCGGGTGTCGACCTATGTTTCCTATACGGAGGGGCTGGAGCAGGGCCCCACGGCCCCCAGCTCCGCCGACAACGCCGACGAAACCCTGGACCCCTACCTGACCCGGCAGGTGGAGGGGGGCATCAAGTCGCAGATCCTCGACCTGAACGTGAACCTGGCCGCCTTCTGGATGAACACGGTGAGCGCCTACACCGACGCGGGCACCAACATCTATGGCGAATACGGACGTGAGGTCCACAAGGGCGTGGAGCTGGCCGTCAACGGCAAGGCTGGCAAATATCTGACCCTGGGCGGGGGCGTGACCCTCCTGAAGGCGGAGGTTACCGAGGCGAACGCGGATTCCCTGGAGGGCCTGAAGCCGACCGGGGTCCCGGAGCAGGTGGCCAAGCTCTTCGGTGAGCTGGAACTCCCCTTCCTGCGCGGGTTCTTTGTGAACGGGGCGGCCTCCTACACGGGCAAGGAGTACGTGAATACGGCGAACACCCTATCGATCCCCTCCGTCGTCGTGTATGACGCCGGCCTGCGCTATGTGTTGCCTTGGCATGCTCACGACGTCACCTTGCGCGCCAAGGTGATCAACGTGGCCGACGAGGCGTACTGGGCGAGCAGCGGCTCCAGCCTGAATCTGGGCAGTCCCCGGACTTTCTCCTTCTCCACCAGCTTTAAATGGTAATTGACCATGTGGCGAATCGGCATGATCCTGTGCCTAGCGGGCCTCGCGTTTTTGTGTGGATGCCACAAGGCGGAGGAATCCGGGACACGGGCCGTGACCGACATGTTCGGACGGACAGTCTCCATTCCACAAAAAATCAATCGCGTGATGGGAACCGGAGGCGCCGTGGACGAGTGGATCCTCCTGCTGGGGCATCCCGAGAAATTGGTGGTGACCTCCATGAACATCAAGAGGAATCCCTGGTTTGTCATGATCTATCCGCCGATCCTGAAGCTCCCCGCTTTCACGTCCTTCTCCAACGAGGGGCAGAGCTCGGCCAACAAGGAGACGATCCTGTCCGCCAGGCCGGAGGTCGCCATTTTCCTGTCGGAGCCGTCCATAGAAAATATCGGGGGCCTGGGCATTCCCGCCTTGGGCATGCAAAAGCGGAGCCCGCAGGAGTTGCAAAAGGCGATACGCATCACGGGTGAGGTCCTGGGCGAGGACGAGAAACGGGTGGCGAAACAGTTCTGCGACTACTATGACAGCAATATGGCCCGCATCCTCTCCCGCACGCAGGGCATTTCCCATAGCCAACGTCCCCGCGTCTACCAGGCAGGCGGCAACAATGGGCTCAACACCGCAGGCAAGGAGAACATCGTGACCGTCTGGATCGAAATGGCCGGAGGAGTCAATGTGGCCGCAGAGCATGGGGTCGAGCCCATGAGCGCGACCGCGTCCATGGAGGATCTGTTGCGCTGGGATCCAGAAATCATCATCGTCTCCGCGCCCGAAATCAAGACATACATCCAGGAAAATCCCGCCTGGACAACCGTTACGGCAGTCCGCCAAAAGCGCATTTATGTGACCCCCAAGGGAGTTTATATGTGGGGAGTGCGTGCGGCGGAAGAGGCCTTGCAGGTACTCTGGGCTGGCAAGACAATCCACCCGGAGCTCTTTCCCAACCTGGACATGGCCAAGGAAACCTGGAAATTCCATCACCGTTTCTACCACTACGACCTGTCTGCGGCCAACATTCAGCATATGTTGCTGGCCGAGCCTCCAGAACCCAACCAACCCCAAGGAGACGCGCCGTGACTTGGATCCGCAACAACGGCATTTATGCATTTTTCTCCCGAGCCGCCCTTCCCTCCCTCGCCCTGCTTTTGCTTTTTTCTCTGGTAGCCTCCTTTTCCCTGGGGCGTTATGGACTCCCTGTTTCCAGTTTGGGGCGCGCCCTGTGGGAGGGAGTCACGGGCGCCACTAGCGGCGATTCCATCGCCCAGACTGTGTTGTTCGAAATTCGCCTGCCCCGCATTCTGGCTGCGGTTCTGACCGGAGGATCCATGGCCTTGGCCGGAGCGTCCTACCAGGGCATGTTCAAAAATCCCATGGTTTCCCCTGACATCTTGGGCGCCTCCGCCGGGGCGGGTTTTGGCGCGGCGCTGGCCATCCTACTTTCGCGCACTGCTGCGGAGATCCAAATTTATGCGTTCCTCTGCGGCCTGGGGGCGGTTGTCCTGACCATGACAATCGCTCGGAGCATTTCCCGCAGTGAATCCATGACCCTGGTCTTGGTGTTGACGGGCATGGTGGTTTCCACTTTGTTTTCATCCTTGATTTCCATTACCAAATTTGTCGCCGATCCAGACAACAAACTGCCGGCGATTACCTTCTGGCTCATGGGCGGCCTGGCTTCCGTAGGCAAGCACGATGCCCTTCTGTTGCTCGCCTTGTCTGCCGCCGCGTCTCTTCCCTTGTTCCTGATTCGCTGGAAGCTGAATGTGCTGGCCTTTGGCGATGAGGAGGCCCGGGCTCTGGGAATCGATGTTCCTCATTTGCGCCTGCTGGTGATCTTGGCTTCGACCCTGCTGACTGCGGCCAGTGTGAGTTTATGCGGCATGGTCGGATGGATTGGTCTGGTGATTCCGCACATGGCGCGTCTGCTGGTGGGCCCCAACTTCAAGACGCTCCTGCCGGCTTCTGCCTTGCTTGGGGCAACTTTTCTCCTGTGGGTGGACAATGCGGCCCGTTGTGTTTTCCCGGTGGAGATCCCCCTGGGAATCCTGACCTCGCTCGTCGGGGCGCCCTTTTTCCTCTACCTGCTAATGAAGGGCAAAAAGGGGTGGACATGAAGCTGGACATCCAAAACATCTCCTGCGGTTATGCAGGAAAAGCGATCGTGCAAGACTTGTCATTCTCCATCTCCTCTGGGGAAATCCTCTGCATTCTGGGGCCCAACGGGGTGGGAAAGACCACACTGTTCAAAACCATCCTCGGATTTTTGTCGCCGCTTTCCGGGGATATGTTCTGGAATGGGCAACGCGTACAAACTTGGTCTTCCCGGCAACGAGCACTCCATTTTGGCTACGTGCCCCAGTCACACATTCCCCCGTTTCCCTTCCAGACCATCGAGGTGGTGAGCATGGGCCGCACCGCGCATCTGGGAACCTTCGCAAGTCCCTCCCGGCAGGACATGGAGGAGTCGTATGCGGCTTTGGAAACCTTGGGCATCGCCCATCTGGCGGAGCGCGTCTACACCGAACTGAGCGGAGGGGAACGGCAGCTGGTTCTGGTCGCCCGGGCCCTGTGCCAACGGCCCGACCTGCTGGTCATGGACGAACCAACCTCCAACCTGGATTTTGGCAACCAGTTTCGCGTGCTGCAGCAGGTCTGCGCCCTGCGGGACAAAGGCATGGCGGTCATCATGACCACCCATGTCCCCGACCAGGTCTTCCAATGCGACGCCCAGGTGGTGTTCCTGTATCCTGGACGGGAATTCTCCTATGGCCCAGCGGAGCAGGTGGTCACCCGGGAAACCCTGCGCAGGGCTTACGCCCTGGAAGTCCAGATCGCCCAGCCTATGTTGGACTCCGGCGAGGAGGTGCGGGTTTGTGTGCCAGTCAGCCGTTGAAAGTCGGCGTCGTGACGATCCAGGAAGAGATGATGACACGAGAAATGGGTATTGGCAAGCATTATGAACGTTGAGCCTCCGTGCCTTCTGACAGCAGTTGCATGTATTGCCGATAAGCAAAAACACGGTTGCGGCGGGCGCCGGTCAACTCCTGGATGATCCCCAGCTTCGCCAGCGAATTCATGGCCTTGTTGATGGGCGGAAAGGAAAGTCCGGTCAGTTTTATCGTTTCCTGGATGTTCAAGACCGGGCGCTTGCAGAGTGCCTGGTGGATCCGCAAAAGGGTGGAGGCGTTGCGCCCTGAACCTTGTATCCGCGTAGCATCTTCCTGAAACAGGGAGACCAGACTTTTTGCCATGTGGACCGCCTCATTGGCCGTGGCCTCCACGCCCTCCAGAAAGAAGTCCACCCAGGCCTCCCAATCACCATCAGAACGCACAGCGTCCAACAGTCGATAGTATTCGCTTCGATGCTGTTTTAAGTATAAACTCAGATACAACAGCGGTTGGGAAAGAAGTCCTTCACTATGCAACAACAACGCAACCAGCAAACGGCCGACACGGCCATTTCCATCGAGAAACGGATGAATGCTTTCGAACTGGACATGAATCAAAGCGGCTTTCAGAAGAATAGGATAAGGCGCGTTTTCGTCATGGAAAAATTTCTCTAGTTCCGCTAGGCACTGTTCCATATCTTCTAGCGGAGGTGGAACATAGTGGGCGTTTCCTGGTCGGGTTCCCCCGATCCAGTTCTGGGATTGGCGAAATTCCCCTGGATTTTTCTCGCTGCCTCGTCCCCGGGAAAGAAGGACTCCATGGACTTCGCGCAACAAACGGTTGCACAAGGGGAAGCCCTCCCGCATCCGGGACACGCCGTGCTCCAGTGCCGCCACGTAATTCGAAACCTCAGCGGCGTCATCCATGGGAATGCCCGGCGCCTCTTTCAGCTCAAACAGAAGCAAATCGGAAAAGGACGACTGCGTGCCTTCAATCTGCGAAGACAGGACCGCCTCGCGTCGAACATAGGAATAGAGAAACAGACTCGAATCAGGCAGAAGGAGCACGACACTGTCCAGCCGCCCCAGGGCCAGGGTCGCTCGCTCTAGCAAACGGCGGCGCGCATCGGTAAATTCCAAGGCAGGTTGCGGAGGCAAAGGCCCGGGAACGAAGGCGCGGACGACTTCTCCTCCCAGCTTGAAATTCCTGAAACTCCCGTTGATTGGCCGCTTCATCTGATCCGCCTTATGATTCAATCGTTTAATAAAAGATACACATATTAAACGAATCGATTCTTCCTGTTAATAAAGATAAAATCAACAACTGTGCTCAAATTTCAGCAAAATTCAGTCGATAAAACAGGAAGAACCTCTTTTTGCCTATCTTTTACTGCGGATGACAACCTCTTCCATTCTCAAAAAAGATATCCAAACCGCACTTGCCGAGCTTGGAAAAGACCGGGATGTTTTCGAACGGGTGGAAATCAGTCCAGAAGCGATGCAACGGGCTGCGGAAAAATATGGTCAGGTGATCCCGGCTGCCCTTTTTGATTTTTGGTTTGACAAACACAAGGCTCTGGAACGCCGTGTCGAGGATTTTGAGTCTCGTGGGCAGGAGTTGCTTTCCTCTTTACAGAGTTTTTTCAAGGCCTGTGTAGATGCCTCTTCCAAAGCGGGTCAGCAACTTTCCGAAGCCGTCAAAGACTGTCCATTGCTTACAGTAAACCAAATTCGCGCGGATCTGGACTTTTCTGGACCTCTGGTGCGGATTATGGTTCTTGTCAAGGGTCTCTGGTCCGAAGAAACTGGCCCAGACGAAACGGCGTTGGAGCAAATTCATGCCATGGAATCCCATCTGTTGGACGAGGAGAGCTCTTTCATTTACGAGCATCTCTTCTCCTTTGCTGGAACTGAGATAAAAATCCCTATGCACATTGAAGCTCATTGGTTGTTGTTGGATTCCCGGCTTGATACGGATTCCCTGATTCGGGATTATCCCATCTCCGTGAGGTGCTGATGCCGACATTTGGGGAGCACGGCGCGCATAGCCGCCATAACTTGGCATTTCTGGATACTTTTTTTCTTAGCCAGTCAAATGATTGGGCCGTGACGGTCATGTTTTATACGGCTGTGCATATTGTTGAGTCCATCTTAGGCAAGGATCACGATATTCATTGCCGGAAACATCAGGAGCGAAGCGCTTATTTAGAGAAGTTATCTGGGTTTCCTTGTAATGCATATAAACTCCTGGAACGAAATGCCCATGATTCCCGCTATAAGGGATACAAGGTTTTCGACTGGGAGGTGCACCTTTGGTTCAAGGAACGATTTATTCCTTTAGTGGTGTGGTACAACGCACAGGTTCAAACGAAACATCCAAAATTTGTGCTAGATCTTACGGGTTGCAAAGAAAAGGATGCGGCCTGGTTTCAGCGTTACCTGGCGAAGGATCCAGAGTGCAACCGGTGGAGATAAATACGCGGAAATCGATGCCGTTGCTTATTGAGGGTTCTTTTTCTGATTCAGATACAGATGGAAATTGCACCCTCTTTCCAGAGAATGCGATCCCTGTTGGAGAAAGCCCCAGGTCGCGTTGTAATCGCCGGAAACAGCAATGTCCGCCTGATTCATCAACAGAAGAAATTCTTCTGGGTGTTCCCCGTATTGCTTAGCGAATTGATCCGCCAAATCGTTTTTTTCGCCAGGCGGCAGATCCTCAAGCCTGTTATGGAGCACATGTTCAAGGTTCCGGGAAAAGTAATAGAGGTGGTATGGACGGCCACAAAGAATTGTTTTCGTTCTAAGCAGTTCGACGAGTTGTTTCTTTTGGTGGTTTCGCTCTCGTATTTTTTGCGCTTGATTCGTCTGAATTTCCGTTGCTGAGTAATGGAGATTCATGGGACCAGGAACTACAGCCTCATCAGGAATAAAGGCTCCGTCGGTATCAATCAGGTGGACAATTTCAAGTAAATCACCCAGTGAATAGTGTTGCTTTCCACAAAAGCCACGCACACAGTTACTGACCGTCTTCAGAATATTTTGTGCCGTCGCTGATTGATTGGTGGTCAGATCCCCATCGGTAATCGCAAATTGAACATCTTCGCTGTTCAATAATCGGCTCATGACAAGACCTAGGGAATACTTGTCTGTAATGCCTTCTACGAGAAAGAGAATAACCTTTTTAGGTTCCTTCGCAAAACGAGTGGGTAGGCTAAGTAAGGCTTACATTCGGATTTAGCGAGTTGAAGTCTAGCTTTCCTGCAATCAGATAAATAATGGTTGCATAATTTTTAAAAGTCCTGTATCCTCGAGCCTTTGCAGCGG